>CAKPWR010000008.1 GCA_934196725.1 uncultured Prevotella sp. | reverse complement strand
TACCTCAACAGGCTTTCTCTTGGAAGCCTCTGAAACAGCTTCAAATCTTAAGTTGCTCATACCTTATATAATTTTTAGTGAAGAGTGAAGAACGAAGAGTGATGAATTTATTTGCTTCTCTCTTGTTCTTTTCTTCGTTTTACATATTTTTTTTATCTTTATGTGAGTCACGAGAGATTCAAGTAAGAAAGCTATAGAATTCTTCACTCTTCACTCTTCGTTCTTCACTTCATTTATTTTCCCAGCCACTTTGCAATTCTCTCCATAGCTTCCTTGCAGTCCTCATGCTCGCCGAAGGCGGTGAGTCGGATGTAGCCTTCGCCTGATGGACCGAAGCCGACACCTGGTGTGCAGACTACGCTGGCGCCATAAAGCATCTCTTCGAAGAATTTCCAGCTTGGGGTGTTGTTAGGAGTCTTTACCCAGAGATAAGGTGCATTCTCGCCACCATAAACTCTGAATCCCAGCTTCTGAAGCTCAGCTCTCATGAAGTGGGCATTCTCCATATAGTAGTTGATGGTTGCCTTCACCTGTTCCTTGCCCTCAGGGGTGTAGATGGCTTCGGCAGCACGCTGGCTGATATAGCTTGTACCATTGAACTTGGTGCACTGGCGGCGGTCCCAGATAGGATTCAATGCCACTTCCTCACCCGTCAATGTCTTTGCCTTCAACTCCTTTGGAACGATGGTGTAACCACAACGCACACCGGTGAATCCGGCAGTCTTGGAATAACTGTGGAATTCTATCGCTACCTTTCTGGCTCCACGAATCTCGTAGATAGAATGAGGAATTTCCGGGTCGGTGATATATGCCTCGTAGGCGGCATCATAGAGGATGATGCTCTCGTTCTTGATAGCGTAGTTTACCCATTTTCTGAGTTCCTCCTTCGAGATGACCGTACCCGTAGGGTTGTTTGGATAGCAGAGGTAAATCATATCCACACGGTGGTCAGGAATCTGAGGAATGAAATCGTCGCTCTCATCGCAAGGCATGTAGGTTACGTTGCT
This sequence comes from uncultured Prevotella sp., assembly GCA_934196725.1. GTDB lineage: Bacteria > Bacteroidota > Bacteroidia > Bacteroidales > Bacteroidaceae > Prevotella. Next base: position 57,266 of record CAKPWR010000008.1, on the reverse strand, counting down.
CCACTTGCCATTCTCAAAGACTCCCGCTCTACCTATCATCACGTTAGAGTCTATATAAACCGGATAAATCGGGTCAGTGACACCGATGTTGTTATCCCATCTCAAAATCTCCTGGATATTTCCCGTATCGCTCTTGGCTCCATCGTTCACGAAGACTTCGTTTACATCGAGATGAATGCCTCGTGGCAGGAAGTCGTTCTTGATGATAGCCTCACGAAGGAAGTCGTAGCCTCGTTCCGGACCGTAGCCTCGGAAGGAAGCCTGTACAGCCATCTCGTCTACAGCCTTGTGCATTGCCTTGATGACGGCAGGGCAGAGAGGCTGGGTTACGTCACCGATGCCCAGGCTGATTACACGCTGCTTTGGATGTGCAATCTTGTAGGCTGTTACCTTCTTTGCGATGTCGGCGAACAGATAATTGCTTGCCAACTTCAGGAAATGTTCATTAACTAATGCCATATTTTGTTTCTCCTTTTATTGCGGTCTTTTTATCGACCTTATTATTATTTAAGTTTGCTCTTATTTACATTGAACTTTGAGATTTGAACATTGAACTTTATGAATACTATTGAGATAGAACTTTTTATCTGTCATTTTTTAGTAAGACATATCATACAGTTCCAAGTTCAATGTTTCAAGTTCAAAGTGCTTCAATTTCTCCTTCGAATGAGAAGGCTGCAGGTCCCGTCATGTAGACATGATCGTCAGCCTCGCTATATTCTATCTGGAGAGTTCCGCCATCCATGACGATACTGCTCTTTCTCGAAGCACGCTTGGTCAGGGCTGCGGCTACGGCTGTAGCGCAGGCTCCTGTTCCACAAGCCATTGTGATTCCGCTTCCCCTTTCCCAAACTCTAGTTCTTATGACGTCTGTATCTGTCACTTGTGCGAATTCGATGTTGCAGCGCTGAGGAAAAGCCTTGTCTCTTTCCAGAATCTTACCGTAATGGGCGATGTCGATGGTGTCGATGTCCTCCACAAAGGTTACAAAATGTGGATTTCCCATGCATACGTAAGTTCCTTCAAATGTCCTTCCGTCAGCTTCCAGCGTTGAAGGACCGATGAATTGCTCAGGATTTTCCAATATCGGTTTCAGCATGTCTACCGTCACCGAATCCACGGTTTTCGTATCTTCCTGAATATGCAATCTCAATACCTTCACACCCGATAGAGTTTCCAGTCGGATGGTATCTTTTCTAGTCAATCCTTTTTCATAAAGATATTTTCCGATGCATCGGCTTGCATTGCCGCACATCATCGCTTCTGAACCATCGGCGTTGAAGATGCGCATGGAGTAGTCGGCTCTTCTGCCGTCATGCGGTTTGCCGATGAGAACCAGTCCATCGCTTCCTATGCCCGTGTGATAAGCACTCCAGGCAATGGCTGCCTTCTCTGGGTCAGGGATATTGTACTGTTGGGTGTCTACATATATGTAATCATTACCCGCTCCCTGCATCTTGGTAAAATGAACTGTTTCTTTCATATTGCGTTGTCCTTTAAGTTTGAATTTCTTCTTTATCTCTCACGTCTTGTCTCTTGCTGAGATTTGACTTTTTGCTAGTCAATCGATACTTTCGATGACTATTTGTCTGATTTCGGTTGCAAAGGTACGACGATTTGTTGGAATATGCAAGAAAATATATGCAATAAATGATGATAAATTTTGGTGCTCTTTCAAATTGTTATGCCGAAAAGCCTTGTTGCTTACAAATTGTAATGTTATCAAGGTGGGATGGAATAAATTTATAATGTCGTTAAAAAAATGAGAATCAAAAAGTTTTTAAACACTTTAAAATGCTGACAAAATGTAGTAATTTTGCAGTCGAAAACGAGCATAATGTAAAATAAAGGCTTGATTTGAGCGACAACCAATGAAAAGTCCGTTTTCGATGGAGACAATCAATAAAAGTATTAACACATTATTAATTATTAAGGATTTATGAAGAAGATTGAGGCAATTATCCGTAAGTCTAGATTTGAGGATGTCAAGAAGGCGCTTTTAGCAGCCGACATCGAGTGGTTCTCTTATTATAATGTAAGAGGAGAGGGAAAAATGCGCCAGGCTCGCATTTATCGTGGTGTGATGTACGATACCAGCAGCATCGAGCGAGTGCTCCTGAACATCGTGGTTCGTGACAAGAACGTGGAACCAACCATCGCAGCCATCCAGGGTGCAGCACAGACCGGTGAAGTAGGAGATGGTCGAATCTTCGTGATTCCTGTACTCGATACGGTAAGAATCAGAACCGGCGAGCGAGGCGACATCGCATTGTATAACGCTGAGAAAGAGGAATAATTTAAAATGTTGAATGTTAAGTGTTGAATGTTGAATTAGGCATTCTTACTTATCTTTTATAAATATTATTTAGTATTCTAATTTAACTATAAGATATAAATATGAGCAGTTTATTATTGACAGCACTCGATACGGGTAACACAGCGTGGATGATTATGGCAACCATCTTGGTGCTCTTGATGTCAATCCCAGGTATTGCACTTTTTTACGGCGGTTTGGTGCGCCAGAAGAATATTCTCAGCATCCTGATGCAGACGGTATTCATCGTGGCAGTAGTCAGTTTGATATGGGTAGCCTTCGGATATTCCTGGGCTTTCTCTACAGAATATGCGGATAGTGGCAATCCGTTAGCTTGCATCATCGGTGGTTTCGATAAATGTTTCCTCCACGGCATCGGCTTGGATGCCATCATGCCTACAGGTATTCCGGAACTCACCTTTGCAATGTTCCAGTGCATGTTTGCCCTCATCACTCCAGCCTTGATTCTCGGTGCATTTGCCGAGCGTGTCAAGTTCAGCGGTTATGTACTTTTCACCATCCTCTGGGTTATCATCGCCTATCTTCCAATGGCCCACTGGGTATGGGGTGGCGGTTTCCTGCAGGAGATGGGAGCCATCGACTTTGCGGGTGGTACCGTTGTTCATATCAATGCCGGTGTAGCTGCTTTGGTTATGGCACTCTGTGTAGGCAAGCGTGATGATTATCGTGCGGGTCATCCTATCACTCCTCACAACATCACCTTCGTGTTCATGGGTATGTCATTCCTCTGGTTGGGATGGTTCGGTTTCAATGCCGGTAGCGGTCTGGCTGCTGATGGTTTGGCTGCCAATGCCTTCCTCGTAACCCATATCGCCACAGCTGCAGCAGCCACTACCTGGATGCTCATCGACTGGATCGTGAACAAGAAGCCAACTACGGTAGGTGCTTGTACCGGTGCTGTAGCCGGCTTGGTTGCCATCACTCCGGCAGCAGGTAGTACGGATATCTTAGGTGCCTTCTGCATCGGAATCATTTCCACCATCGTCTGCTTCTTCATGGTAGCAGTAGTGAAGGAGAAGTTCAAGTATGATGATGCCCTCGATGCTTTCGGCGTTCATGGTATGGGCGGTATCCTGGGTTCTATCCTCACTGGTGTCTTTGCCACAAGATATGTAACTGGTGCCGAAGGCGTTGAAGGTGCTCTCTATGGCGATTGGCATCAGCTTTGGGTTCAGGTGGTAGCCACCGTGGTGAGCATCATCTACAGCGTAGTAGTTACCTACATTATCTTCAAGGTAGTAGATAAGAGTGTAGGTGTACGTGTTGACAAGCGAGTTGAGGAGGAAGGTCTCGACATCTACGAGCATGGTGAGAGTGCTTATAGCAACTAATTGCGAAATTCGATTATCAGCATAAAATTTAGGTCAATGGTGTTTCATTTTGAGGAATGAAACACCATTTTTTTATGAGAAATCCTCAACTTGCACAATGAAAATGCCACAACTTGCACAATGAAATAGCCTCAACTTGCACAATGAAAATGCCTCAACTTGCATAATTTAACGTTTAAAATGCTAGTATTCAATAACTTTTGATTATCTTTGCAGCGGTTTTAAAACATGTAGATTATGAAGAATTATAAGGCAAGAATAGCAGATAAAATGTTATGTCGGAGACTTTTGGGGAGTGGTGCCGTTTTGATCCAAGGACCCAAATGGTGTGGAAAGACGACAACTGCAGAGCAGCAAGCAAAGAGCGTTGTGTATATGGATGATCCTGAATACATGGAGCAGAATGTGGAACTTGCAAATCTTTCTCCTAAAAAGTTGCTTTCAGGAGAAGTGCCTCGTCTTATTGATGAGTGGCAATTAGCCCCTCAGCTTTGGGATGCTGCCCGTTTTGAGGTAGATCATAGGGATGAGCTAGGACAATTCATCTTTACCGGTTCTGCAGTCCCTGTAGATACAAGTAAAATTCATCATTCAGGGACTGGTCGATTTGCATGGCTTACAATGAGGACAATGAGTCTTTCAGAATCAGGCGATTCTACAAATGAAGTCAGTCTTGAAGAATTGTTTGCCAATCCCGTCGCAGATGTCTTTGCAACTAATCCTCTCAATATTGATTCTTTAGCTTGGTTGATATGTCGGGGTGGTTGGCCAAAGGCAACGATGGTTAGTAAGGAGGTAGCACTTGATATGGCATATAGATATTATGAAGCCGTGGTACACTCTGACATTTCTCGTGTTGATAATGTGAGCCGTGATCCGGAAAGAGCAAAAAGAATATTGCGTTCTCTAGCAAGAAACCAATGTGCTCAGGTAACGGTAAATACCATCTGTGCTGATTTGGAGAATAATGATGTTGCTGCCACCAATCGCAATACGGTGGCTTCCTATATAGAGGCTTTGAAGAAAATTTTCGTATTGGAAGATTCCTTGGCATGGAATCCAAATTTGCGAAGTAAAACGGCTATTCGCACTTCGGATACCCGATATTTTTCTGATCCTTCTATTGGTGTTGCGGCTTTAGGTATAGGTCCAAATGATTTGGTGAATGACCTCAGTACGATGGGTTTGTTCTTTGAATCAATGTGTATCAGAGACTTGCGTGTTTATGCCGATGCTATTGATGGAACAGTGTATCATTATCGTGATGGTAATGGCTTGGAGTGTGATGCTGTAGTTCATTTGCGTAATGGGAATTATGGACTGATAGAAGTTAAATTGGGTGGTGAGAAGAACATCGAAGAAGGAGCAAAGAATCTAAAGCTCTTGGCTTCTAAAATCGATGATACGAAAATGAAATCCCCATCTTTCCTTATGGTTCTAACAGGTACATCTCGTTATGCAGTTCGTAGGGATGATGGCGTCTATGTTGTGCCAGTTGGTTGTTTGAAAGATTAATCAAAATACAGAATCTTTGTACTCTATAGCCAAACAAAGGATATAAGCCCTGGTGCGTCTCGCATCAGGGCTTTCTGGTCGTTTTAGCGGTAATTTTATTTCTTTATCACCTTCAGAACCTGGTCGGCAAGGCTTCGCATTCCCTTGATGGTTGGGTGACTGTTCTTCTTGTCTATGTCATGAAGGGCGATGACCGGAACCTGATAGGTCTTACAGATCTTTTTTACTGATTCGTTGATTTCTGTCTTCAGCTCTGAGTTCAGAATGAAGTAGATATCTACATTCGGATAGCGCTGACGGAGATCGGAAAGCAACTTGGCCATGGCTGGACGGAAACAGTAGAGGTCGGCACGCTTCCAGTTGCTGTACTGGTAATTGCCGATAGGTACATTTGCCCAACTGTCGTTCGTTCCGCCGCAAATCAAGATGATATCCGGATTGCCCAGAAGGGTAGTGCGGTTGATGAATGAACGGTCGCTGTAATCCTCATCGCGATAGCCGGTGTTGCAGATAGTGGAGCCGGAATAGGAATTGATGTTGCCCATCTTGTAACCACCTTCCTTGATAACCTGCCACCACCAGGTTTGTTCCACCTTGTTGACATCGGTTGCTTTTTGAACCGCAGTGGTGTACCAGGTGGCATATCCCTTTGGGATAAAACCCTCAAATGTTGAATACGAGTCGCCGAGAACGGCAACGGTCTGCTTCACCTGTGCCAGCAGAGGCATCAGTGCGAACATAAAGAGGCAGACGATAACTGATAATCTTTTCATGACGTTTTTTATATAGTTTGATTTTTTATGTGATCCTCTTTTTGGATAGAGTCTGAAACCCGATTGCAAAGATACGATATTATTTATGGATATACAAATGTTTGGGGCTATAATTTTATATGAAATTTTCCTATGGATTCCTATTTATAATAATGTGTAATCCCATTTTCTCCTTAAATCTTCTTGCTCTTCCTGTATCCAAGTGCTTTTTTATGTTAAATCTATCTGTTGTTTGGTGACAATATCTAATAATCTTGTTATATTTGTCAACAAATTAAAGAACTGACAATTATGACTAATGACTCATTTTCAATAAGATTGCGGGAAGCGCGCCTGATGATGGGGCTCAGTATGGATAAACTCGTAGAGCGAACCAACGGAGCCATCACCAAGCAGAGTATATCCCGTTATGAGAAAGGCATCATGCGCCCTAAGCGTGATGCCCTGCAAGCCATAGCCAAAGCCCTCAATATCAGCGAGGCATATTTCGATGGTACCAATATCAAGATAGATGTTCCGATGCTCCGCACCACCTCCAATGGGAAGGTATCCGAAGACGAGTTGCAAGCCTTGGAAGCAAAACTCTCTTTTTGGGCAGAGCAGTATCTTGCCAAGGAGAAAGAAGCGGGTTTTCCTACTCAATTCAAGAATCCGATAAAAGGCACCAAGGTATCAATGCTGGAAGATGCCATCCAGGCATCCAGTCTTCTTCGTGAAAAGTGGCATTGTGGTGATGGTCCCATCGCCAGCATCCTGAGACTTCTGGAACGAAAAGGCATCATGATACTTGCTGCAACTCTCCCGGATTATGTCTTCGGAATGAGTACCTGGGCAGATAAGAAGCATCCGCTGATGATTCTCGATTTCAATCCGGAAAAGAGTAGTGTAGAGAAACTTCGCTTTACGGCAGTTCATGAGTTGGCCCATCTGCTTCTCCTCTTCCCTGAAGATAGTCCGTTGAGACTGGAAAAGCGTTGTGATCTCTTTGCCAGTTTCTTCCTTCTTCCCAAGTTGGCGCTAATCGAAGAGTTGGGCTCCAAGAAGCGTGAGAAGATTACGCTGGAGGAGATGATAGACATCAAGGAGCTATATGGCGAATCACTCGCCGCTTCCATCATCGCCACCAGAGATTACGGCATCATCACCACGGAATATAAACGGGTATGGTATGCCGAATACATTGAGCCTAATCCTCGAGAAATCGGTAATGGTTACTATGCTTTTCCCGAGACATTGGGAAGGGAGAAGAGGATTAATTCAATCATTAAAAGTATGGAGGAATAGAATATGCAGAATGAAAGTCAAAATATAGAATATAAGGAATCATGGCGTGATGAATGGGATGATATTCCTGTTTATGGTGCAACTCTTGATGATATTGACCGCAATGCGATTGACTATTTCTTGCAATGTAGCATCAAGGCTGGTCGTATGGATGAATCAGAAGTTAATTCGTCCACGGAGGATGTGTTGCGTAATCTTGGTTTGTTTACCAAGGAAGGCGAATTGAAAAATGCTGCCATTTTACTTTTCGGCAAGCATGTTGGTCAGTTCTTCCCATCTGCGGTATTCAAGATAGGACGTTTCCATACAGATGAGAGCGATTTGATTATTCAGGATGTGATTGAAGGCAACCTGATTCAGATGGCTAGTAGGGTGATGGAAGTACTCCGAACCAAGTATCTGCTTTCTCCTATTCACTATGAGGGATTGCAGCGTATAGAGCAGCTGGAGATTCCTGATAAAGCATTACGAGAGTTGATATACAATGCCATTTCGCATAAGGCTTATACCGGTCCTGCCATCCAGATGCGCATCTATGACCGCAGTATAGAATTGTGGAACTACGGTTTGTTGCCGAAAGAGTTGACACCTGCAGCTTTGTTGCAGAAGCATTCTTCTTATCCTCGTAACCATAATATTGCCAATGTTTTTTACAAAGCAGGTTTTGTGGAATCATGGGGACGTGGATTCAAGAAGATTGCCGAGGAGTTTGAACGTGCCCACCTTCCATTGCCAACTATAGAAGAAAATGGAGGTGGCGTGATGGCGATAATTCAACGAAAAACGGTAGATGAAGTTATAGCAGAGCGTGACGGGAATGTCGGTGTAAATGTCGGAGACATGTCGGAGATAAATGTCGGAGACGTGTCGGAGATTAAATTGTCTGATAGACAGCAAATTATCGTTTCTATAATAAGGTCTAATCCAACAGTTTCTGCGAAACAAATGTCGGAGACTTTGTCGGTGACTTCGAGAACGATAGAAAGAGATTTGGCGGTAATGCAAAAAGCGGGTGTCATAAGGCACGAAGGTAAGGATAATGCCGGTGTTTGGGTGATACTCGAACAAGGAAATACGAATTCTTAATAGTGTTAGATATGAAGCAGAATAATAATGAACAAATCGTCTTCGATATGTTCGAAGAGGTTGCAACCGAAAGCATCGCTGAGGCTCGGAATGCATACACCTATGAAGAAATTGACGGGTGCTATCAGGAGGCGAAGAAAATTGCCAAGGCTACAAAAGAAGTTTTAAAGACTTTTATTGGTTGATATTTTTAATATTAATAGTAACAATGAAGACAAATGCTGATATGGAAAATGTTGATTATAAATCTACGCTAAAACAAGATACGGAAGGGGCTTTATACATTGCCCATTCCGAAAACTGTTATGGCGAACTGCAAACGATGAAACAGCATAGCGAAGGTGTTGCTCGAATGATGAAGTCGTTCGCTTTGTCTAGTGAATATGTTGATGTGTATACATATTGTGGTTTGTTACATGATATTGGAAAATATAGTAAAGGGTTTCAGAAATATATTAGAGCAGAAGGAGAAAAAGAACCTCATGCAAAATGGGGAGCTTATATGGCAAGAATGGACAAGTTAATCAATGTTGCTTTTCCTGTCTTTGGGCATCATGCAGGATTGCCCAATAGAGATGCTATGTTCGAAACTTTAAACCAATGTGGAAAAGAAGAGAGTAAATGGCTTGATGTACTGTGTTCGTTAAAAAATGATGGTCTATGTATTCCTCCTTGTGATAATTCTTCTTTTAATAGAATAGAGGGAAATACAACCAAAGAATTGTTTGTACGAATGTTGTATAGCTCTCTTGTTGATGCAGATAGTCTTGATACTGAACGGCATTTTGACAAAGAGCAATATTATGCACGGCCGCAGCTATCCCTTGACGTAGATGCCCTTTTAGATGCATTGAATTATAAGCTGAGTTCATTTTCTCTTAATTCTTCACTAAATAGGCTTAGAACAGAGGTGAGATCGTATGCGCAAAGTCTTGCAGCGCAACCTCAAGGATGCTTCTCTATGACGTTGCCTACTGGTATGGGAAAGACATTGTGTAGCTTGAATTGGGCTCTGCATCATGCAAAAGTTCATTCAAATATTAAGCGCATTGTCATAGTCCTGCCTTTTCTTAGCATCATTGATCAAACTGCAAAGGAATTGAAATCAATTTTCAAGGACCATGATGTTATATTAGAGCATCACTCAAATGTTATCTATGAAGGAAAAGAATGTGAAGAAGAAGAGTTTTATTGCAAAGACCCAAAACAATTAGTGACAGAAAACTGGGATTATCCCATTGTCGTTACAACGACAGTGCAGTTTTTTGAGTCTCTCTTTTCGAACCAGCGATCGAAATGTAGAAAATTGCATAATCTGCAGGATTCAATTGTCATTTTCGACGAGATACAAACATTACCAGTTCATCTAGCAGAATGTACAATGAAGATACTGAATGATATGTTGCATCTGTGCCGTTGTAGTATTTTGTTTTGCACAGCTACGCAACCGAACTTTCAAACCCGTGCAGACTTTAAGGGTATTGACAGTATAGTGTCATTGGTTGAGAATCCTATGGCCATATTTGCTGCCACGAAAAGAGTTGAATATTATCCGATTGCTGACTACGAAGTCCAATCAATAGATAGTATAGCACAAAAAGTTTGTGAAGAAAAAGAGTCTGTTCTCATTGTATGCAATACCAAGAAGAAAGCTAAGGCTCTGTTTGATAGTGTAAAAGGAAAAGGTAATATGCAGGTCCTTCACCTGTCAACAAACATGTGCCAAAAGCATAGAATGGCGGTTATTGATAAGGTCAAAGGCAAACTTAAAAATGGTGAGAAATTGATACTGTGTTCTACCCAACTAATAGAGGCAGGCGTAGATATGGATTTCCCTATAGTATTTCGTGAACTTGCGCCATTGGAATCTATTATCCAATCGGCAGGAAGGTGCAATAGAGAGGGAAAGCTTGAAAAAGGAAAAGTGTTTTTGTTTCAGTTAGAGGAAAAAGGACAGCCTTCTGCTGAGTATAAAACTTTCACTCAATTTGCTCAGTTATGTTATCACAATAATGAAAATCGACTAACTGATGCAGATTTCTATGCAGAATACTATACGGATATAGTTAAGCTATATGCATCTGAGGACACCATAACTCCTAAACGAGAAAAATTGATGTTTCAGGATGTAGCAGATAAATATCATATTATTGATAGTAGTGCGACCTCATTGTTCGTGTATAGATATAACGAGGAAAGCTTGCAACTGTATAAAGAGATTACTTGCAAAGATTATCTTTCTCGAAAAGATTATCAGCAAATAGCACAATACTGTGTGCAAGTGTATAATAAGTTTGAACGTGACAATTCCGATAAGATAGCAGAAACTACAAATGGAGTAAAGGTTTGGAGTGGTGCTTATTCGGAAGAATTTGGATTAAGTAACGAAGAAGAAATATTTTGCATATGATAGATAGTAATATTGTAAAAGTAAGGGTAAAAGGCGACTATGCCTGTTTTACACAACCTGCGCTAAAAGTGGAGCGCATGACATATCCATGTATGACCCCGTCTGCAGCAAGAGGCATATTGGAATGCATCCTTTGGAAACCAGAGTTTCAATGGGTTGTTAAAAGTATCAAGATATTGAAGCCGATATCATTCTCTTCAATTAAGAGAAATGAAATTAGCTCCATACAAAGTGGTGCGCCTATAGATATACTTGATATGAGCAAACGTTGCCAGAGAAATAGTATCGTTTTGCGAGATGTAGAGTACATTATAGAGGCCGTGATTTACATGTCGGAAGATAATATACAGAAGGTGAAAAACAGGGATAAAAAAGAAGGAAGAACAGCTTGTGAACCAATAGTAAAATATCGTGAGATGTTCAACCGACGTTTGAAAAAAGGCCAATGTTGGCATCAGCCTTATTTGGGTACTCGTGAGTTTTCTTGTGATTTCTTCCCTGTTACACAAGAGGATGAGGATAAAGCGATAGAGCTTAACCTGACATATCCTATAGGTAGTCTTTTGTTTGATATTTGGTACGATAAGGAACATAATGCAACTCCAATCTATATGACAAATGTTGTCGTAAAGAATAGCACGCTTGTGTGTCCTGATGAGCTGAATGAAAAGATGCTTTCGACATCTCATATACGTGCAAAGCAAGAAGACTCAGTTAATCGCATATTGTATGACTTTAACAGAAAGGAGGAATTATGTTCGCAGAATTAGTAGAATTTGGCAAAAGGGAAACGAAACTACATCCAGCATTGGCTCCTTGCCAGTGTGATTATGACATTGTTATTGATAGTTGTGGTAATTTTCTCAAGCTAATCCAATGTGATTGTCAATTGGTTACGGAATACATTCCAAGTACAGCCAAAAAAGGTAAAGTTCGCTTGTTGTTGGACAGGGCAGAAGAAACCCTATATGGTTGTGATGGGTATCCTGAGTCAGAAATTAGTCAAACTTTATTAGAAAAGAACAAAAAAGAACTTTCAGAAGAATACAAGGAAAAACTTTCTAAAGAGTATAAAGAAAAAGTAGAAAGTGAGAAAAAGAAGAATCTTTCTGATAAAAACGAGAAGTATCTCAAATATATAATTAATTTACAGCAATATAAGGAAATAAAGGTATTAGAACCGGTATTTTCCTTCTATAATAAGCCACAAGAGGTAACAAAGGCTTTAGAAGCATACGAACGATTACCCAAAAAAGAACAAGGTGGAAACATGACTTTTATGGTCGGTTCTGTTCGTCTTGTCTCTCTAGAGATAGTGCAAGAGGCTATTAAGAAAAAATATGAAATGGGCATAAAAACCTCTGACCAAAAGTGTGCTATTTGTGGAAAGAGTGATTCTCCTATTCTTGATGTACCACATGGTGGTGTCAATCTTCCTGGTTCAGACAAAAAATGCACTTTAGTGTCATATAATGCTAATGCTTTTGAGTCATATTGTTTAAAAGGTAATCTGAATTCTGGTATTTGTACTAATTGTGCAAGAAATTACGTTGAGGCATTAAAAGTCCTTACTGCGTTTGAATGGAAGAAAATAGAAAAAGGCAATAAGGTTAAGAAGATAAAGGTATTTCAACATGCAATAGAGTTGAGTGATGATACTTTGATTGCCTTTTGGACAAAGGTGCCTGATAAAAATATCGACCCATGGTCTGATATTAGCCAACCTACAGTTGAAAGAGTAAAAAAAATGTTTTCTTCTGTCGTTACTGGTGATTATCTTCGAGCAGGAACGGAAGTTGATAACTATTTTTACTGTTGTACCTTGTCCTCTGCTGCAGCTCGAATTGCTGTAAGAGATTGGCTGGCTGTTAGTGTTTCTCAATATCAGAACAACCTAAAACAATGGTTTGAAGATATTGCAACTATAAAAAATGGTGAGGTGTACTATCCAGGCATAAATACCATTCTTTATAATTGTATTAAGAAGAAAGTTAAGCCTACACAGAACGACTTCAAGGCAAGAGCTCGTGTTGGAACCATATTATGGCATGCTGCTCTAACAAATACATCCTTGCCGTTGATGATACTTCAAAGTGTATTAAGTCAAATAGAGCATGACAAGGCTAAATATGGTTGCTTTAGTGAGGAGAAATCAACTGTTATTCGATTAGTTTTAAATAGAAACAATAATAGTAAATATAATATGAAGAATGAATTAGATGAACAAAATGCCAGTAAGGCATATCTGTGTGGACGTTTGTTTGCCTTAATCTGCAAATTGCAGTTTAAGGCACAAGGTGAAGTAAATTGTTCTATTAAGGATAGATTTTTTGCATCTGCATCAAATGCACCTGCGAGAATTATGGGCATTCTCTTGACAAAATATGTACCAGTTTATGAGAAGAAAACCAAAGGAGCATACAATAAATCCATTACTGAGATTGCTGCTCGAATTGGTCACTTCCCAAATAAGTTTTCTATAACGGAACGTGGAGAGTTTGCTTTGGGATATTATTACCAATATAACGCAAATTCGAACAAAAAGGTCAATGACGAAAATAATAATAATTTCAATAATTAATTAATATGGAAGCAATAAAGAATCGTTATGAGATTGTTTTTCTCTTTGACGTTAAAGATGGAAATCCAAATGGTGATCCAGATTTTGACAACATGCCTCGTGAAGACGAAGAGACAGAACAAGGTTTAGTTTCAGATGTGTGCATTAAGCGCAAAGTACGTAATTACATCCATTTGCTCAAGGGACTTGAAGTACCGTATGATATTTTCATTAGAGAGGGCAACATCTTGAATCCTCTGATTCAAGAGAAAAGAGATGAAGAGGAATTGAAGGCTGCAGCTAAATATGCAGATTTAGTAGAGGAGTGTGTGACTAATCATAAGACTGATTCGTCTGTTTCTGAAGAACAAATGAAATCTTTGACGGGAAAAATAGCAGCTGTTAGAGATGCTGTGTCAAACAAGAATTCCAATGTTGTTGGAGTAGTCCGTGAAAAGCTTGATAAAGCATTTAAGTCAATTCTTAAAGAGAATAAGTGGAATGATAAAGAAATGAATACGGCAAATAAGGCTATAGAACAGAATATCTTCAAATCTGGTCGACTGGCTATGTGCGCACAATACTATGACATTCGTACTTTTGGCGCAGTTATGAGTACTGGTGAAGAGAAAGCTGAAGATGAAGAGAAAGCTGAAAATGATAATTCTGATAAAAAGGGAAATAATAAAAAAGGAAGTAATAAAAAGAAGATTAAAGGACTTGGTATTGTGCGCGGTCCTGTTCAGTTTATGTTTGCCCGTTCGATTGATCCTATTTCTTCAAAATCGAATTCCATAACTCGTTGTTGTGTAACCAGTGAGGATAGTACGGGCGACAAAACTATGGGTAATAAATATACGGTAAGTTATGGACTGTATCGTATGCATGGTTTTATTTCTCCTTCTGATGCAGCAAAGACAGGCTTCTCTGAAGAAGATAAAGAACTTTTGTTCCAGGCACTTATTAATGCATTTGAAAATGATCATTCTGCAGCAAGAGGAGAGATGAATCCAAGAGCTTTGATTGTTTTCAAACACGATTCTCCTTTAGGTAACGCTAGAGCTGGTCAATTATTTGACCTTATTCAAGTGAAACTTAAAGATGGAGTAGGGTTCCCACGTTCATTTGGCGATTATGAGGTTAAAGTTCCTTCCCAAGAGGAGTTGGATAAGAAATATCCAGGTGTGAAAGTTGAAAATTTGATTTAGTATCATCATGTATACTGAAGACGAAATGCTCATGTTGTCGGGGATACAGCACTTTATGTTCTGCCCCCGTCAATGGGCTTTGATTCATATCGAGCAACAATGGGCAGAAAATAAACTGACGACAGAAGGGCAGATTCTGCACAAGAATGTAGATAATCCCTTCTATCGTCAGAAGAATGGTGATGTTGTCACACTTCGTTCCCTCCATATTGCCTCTAAAGAATTAGGATTGTATGGTATAACTGATGCAGTAGAACTTATTCCTACTGATTTTTCAGAAGATGCTATTACTCATCAACGCTACAAAGGCTATTGGAAACCATATCCTGTAGAGTATAAAAGAGGTCATCATAAGCCTGATGAAAGAGATGAAGTTCAATTGGCTGCCCAGGCAATGTGTCTTGAAGAAATGTATGGCATTCATATTCCATACGGTGCATTGTATTATGATGAAGTAAAACATAGAGAAACAATTTCTATTTCTGAGTCATTAAGGAGTACGACTATTCAATGTGCCCATCAGATGCATGAGGTATTTAAAAGCGGTATCTTGCCAAAGGCTAACAAACAGCACCATTGCAAGAATTGTTCTCTGGTAAATCTCTGTATGCCAGAAATGAGTGTTTGTACTCTAGTATCAACCTATTTAAACAAGAATCTATATGAGGATATTACTTAATACATTATACGTGACCACACCTGAAGCCTATCTAAGTAAAGATGGGTTGAATGTTGTGGTATCTGTGAAGCAAAACGAGATATTCCGTATTCCTATCCATAATATAGAGCAAATTATTACTTTTGGTTATATGGGGGCAAGTCCAGGATTGATGAAACTGTGTGCAGATAATAATGTTTCTCTAACCTTCCTTTCACCACAAGGAAGATATATCAGCCGTTCGCAAGGCCCGACTAGGGGAAACGTTTTGCTGAGAAAAGCACAATATAAGAATTCTGATGAACCTAACTATGCTCTTCATCTCAGTAAACTTTTCATAGGAGGAAAAATCCAAAACTATCGTAATATCTTGCGTCGTTTTATTAGAGACAATGGAGATGATGAGGCTATAGAACGTGTTTGCGAGGAACTGCTTCGGTGCAAAAGAAGAGTTTTGAATGCTGAATCTATAGATAGTGTGAGAGGAATAGAAGGAGAAGCTGCCACTGCTTATTTTGGTGTATTCTCACGTCTTCTTCTAAATCAGAAAGAAGATTTTGTATTTGAAGGTCGCAATCGTCGTCCACCAAAAGATGCGATTAATGCGATGTTATCTTTCGTATATACTCTTATATGTAATGATATGACATCGGCTTTGGAGACTGTTGGCTTAGACCCATACGTAGGGTTTATGCATACTTTAAGACCAGGGCGTGCATCTTTATCTTTGGATATGATGGAGGAGCTGCGAGCATATTTGGGTGATAGATTGGTTCTATCTTTAATCAACAGAAAACAGATTACCATCAAAGATTTCATCAAGCAGGGTGACGAAGGTATCGTCATGACAGACTCGGGGCGTAAGATTATACTGTCTGCTTGGCAAAACAGAAAGAAGGAGCAGATTATTCATCCTTATTTAAATGAAAAGGTAAGTATAGGTCTTCTTCCTTATGTTCAAGCAATGTTGTTGGCAAGATTCATCCGCAAGGATATTGATGATTACCCTGTATTTTTAATCAAGTAGCTTATGTTTGTGCTGATTACTTATGATGTTAATATAACATCGCCTTATGGTGAGAAACGTTTGCGCAATGTAGCGAGAGCGTGTTTGAATTATGGAAAGAGGGTTCAAAACTCTGTTTTTGAGTGTATTTTGACGGAAGCTCAATTTGTTGTTTTAAGAGACCGATTAAAAGGAATTATCGATACAGAACAAGACAGTATCAGGTTCTATATTCTTGGGAAAAACTGGAAACGTAAGGTTGAGACTTTGGGTAAGGATATGGGGCTTGATTTTACTGGTGAGCTAATCATTTAATATATGAGGGTGCGAACCTATAGTGTTGCAAAATAATCTATAGTTTCGCACCTTCTTAAAATCAGTGACTTACAAATATTATGTCTTTTATAATATTTTATGTGTAATTATTTTGCCATCTTTCGCAAAATAATTATCTTTGCATCGTGATATTCTGCTATTTGCTGAATATGCAGTCACACCCTTCGTGGGTGTGTGGATTGAAACTCGAAGCACAATATGCGAGTAAGAAAACGCACGAAGTCACACCCTTCGTGGGTGTGTGGATTGAAACTTGACAAGGGCAACACCTTGGAAGTGGGAGATAATGTCACACCCTTCGTGGGTGTGTGGATTGAAACTATAGTATGCCCAAAGAAACGCAAGCTCTCTATGTCACACCCTTCGTGGGTGTGTGGATTGAAACATCCGTCATGAGGGAAGTAAGACTGTCGACATGAGTCACACCCTTCGTGGGTGTGTGGATTGAAACCTACAACGGAAAGAAATATGGTGTAACCATCGCGTCACACCCTTCGTGGGTGTGTGGATTGAAACCTGATGTCTCCTACGGCATGGTCAGTGATCCGGCTGTCACACCCTTCGTGGGTGTGTGGATTGAAACAGGGTAGAGGTCGAACTGATTGATGAAACAGTACGTCACACCCTTCGTGGGTGTGTGGATTGAAACACGAATGATGCACAGCAGCCTACCATCGAGGCGGTCACACCCTTCGTGGGTGTGTGGATTGAAACTTCTTCTGCGTATCAGCCATCATCCTCAACAAGAGTCACACCCTTCGTGGGTGTGTGGATTGAAACATTTCGACCTCGTGGCTACCGTCATCGGCGAAGAAGTCACACCCTTCGTGGGTGTGTGGATTGAAACACAATAACCCTGGTCCAAATGAAACTTACGGTCATTTATGGAATTGAAATTGAGAGCACTTCTAGTGAACTTGATGCCTAAAGTAAGATAAATGAGAAGTTTGCAAGAATCATTGGAAACATTTGGAGTTTTCGAATAATTATCTTACCTTTGCAGAAAAAGAACAAAACGAGCAAAAGGAAAGATTGTTACATCTCGTAGACAATGCTGGCTAGTTTTGGACGGTATGAATAAAAATCAAGAAAGTGATGGAAGCAAATAATAATAAGATAACTTGCCCGAAATGCAACTCTCTGAATGTGCAATCTGAAGGGATGATTCATCTCTGCATGGATTGCGGATATAAATGGGAGGATGAAGTGCAGACGGATTTGGGCGAAATGATCATTTACCAATCTGATGAAGGTGTAAAACTTGACGTGAGATTGGAGAATAAAACCGTGTGGTTGAATATTGAGCAAATTGCGCAATTATTCAATAAAGGTCGTGCTACAATTAGTGAACATATTTCCAATATTTTCAAAGAAGGAGAATTGGATGAAAAAGTGGTCTGTCGGAAATTCCGACAGACCACTCAACATGGTGCTTTAGAGGGGAAAACGCAGAGTAAAGAGGTAAAATACTACAATCTTGATGTTATTATCTCTGTGGGGTATCGTGTAAAATCTATTCAAGGTACACGCTTCCGCCAGTGGGCTACAGAACGACTCCACGAATATATTGTTAAGGGATTCACAATGGATGATGAGCGACTCAAGAAAATGGGTGGTGGCAGTTACTGGAAAGAACTGCTAGACCGCATTCGTGATATTCGCT
Organism: uncultured Prevotella sp.; assembly: GCA_934196725.1. Taxonomy (GTDB): domain Bacteria; phylum Bacteroidota; class Bacteroidia; order Bacteroidales; family Bacteroidaceae; genus Prevotella. The sequence continues at coordinate 39,101 of CAKPWR010000008.1, read as the reverse complement.
CTTCTGAAAAAGTGCTTTATCGGCAGGTTCTTGATATCTATGCTACAAGTGTTGACTATGATCCACGGACTGATGCCTCGAAGCTATTCTTCAAGATAGTGCAGAACAAATTGCATTACGCCGCCCATGGACATACTGCAGCTGAGGTCATCTATGAACGAGCTGATGCCGAACAGCCATTTATGGGTTTGAAAACTTTTGAAGGGGAATTACCTGCCATCAAGGATATAAAGATAGCCAAAAATTATCTGGATGAAAACGAACTGAAGATTCTCAACAATCTTGTTTCCGGATATTTCGATTTTGCAGAAATCATGGCTCTGGAACATCGTCCAGTCTATATGATGGACTACGTGAAACAGCTCGATACCATCCTGCAATCTACAGGACGCCCATTGCTGAAAGGTTCTGGTAGCATCAGCCATCAGGAGGCTATGGATAAGGCTTTAGCAGAATACAGAAAGTATCAAGTTAAAACCTTAACCCAGGTGGAGGAAGATTACCTGGATTCTATCAATGCATTGGGTAAGATTGCAAAAAGAAAGAGAAGACAGAATGGGGAACAATAGTGGTAAAGTGAATTGTTTTTGGCGTCAAGTCCTACAGCTTGATGCCGTATTTCCTGATGCCTTCTCCCATCATTTCTTCCGGAATAAACATTTTGAGGGTATCGACAAGGGTATTCAGCATCCGCTCACGGATGTAATCCTCTCTGATATAGATTGATATGCGCCTCTGTGACAGGTAATCTCCCTCTATCTTTCTCACATTTCTGCGCTGCTCCTCACTCAGAAAAGGGAGGTGCATCTCTGGGATGATGGTGAAGCCGCCGTTCTCATCCACTATCCTTATCAGGGTCTCGATGCTGCCCGCCTCATAGATATGATGACCCTTGCTGCGCGCCTTGCAGAATGAAAAGGCACTGTTGCGCAGACACTGTGCCTCCTTCATTATCCACATGTTCTCATACTCCAGATTTTCAGGCTTGAAAACTGGGAGCTTGCGCCAGCAGCTCTCGGCAAGATACACGTAGAACTTCTCCGTGTAGAGCGGAATCTCCAATATGCCTTTACGGCTATTTTCGGAGATGGCTATGCCGGCATCCGTCTCGCCACGAAGCAGTGAATCGAGCATGAAATCAGCCTTCAGTTCAAGGATGTTGAGATCTACCGATGGATAGTTTTCCCGATAATGTCTGATGAACTTGGGCAAGATATAGGGGGCTATGGTTGGTCCCACGGCGAGCGACAGCTTTCCACCTATCTCTCCCTTATCTTCCATCACGATTTCTGAGATGCGGTCTATTTCCTGCAATGCCGTTTCAGCCTGACGGATAATCTTCTTGCCTGATGCAGTGGGAGATACGCTCTTGTTGTTTCGTTCGAAGATACGGGTATCCAGTTCTTCCTCCAGTTTCACAAGCATGGCACTGAGTGTAGGCTGGGAAATCTGACAAGCCTCTGCCGCCCTCGCAAAATTGCGAAAGCGGTTGAGTGCCACAATGTATTTCAGTTGCTGTAAATTCATATCGTTATTCTATTTATATCTGCCAAGTACAGGGCTTATCTTGCCTTGAGCTTGCAGATGAGTTGGGTCATGTTGCCCATCGGACAGAAAACACACCAGGTTCTAGGACGGTAGAAGATGGTGAGGAGCACACCCACTATCAGGGAAGTGAGCATGATGCCATAGAGACCGAAGGCAAACTGTGCCTTCCAGGGTGTTTCCTATCTGCAGGAAAAGCTGACGGCATCCTTGGGACATACCTTTACGCAAACACCACATGCCACGCAGCGGTCTTGCTCGCTTTGCGCCTTGTATTTTGCCATCGTCTTCTATTTTTCAATTAGTTTATCCAATTGTTCTTCCAGTAGTTCTGCTGCATCCGCTACGCAGAGTGGGCATTCTCTGAGGACCTTTCCTGTGCCCACCCCTTTGAGAAGCTTGCATTGGGTAGCCCCGTTGCGCTGCTGGAATTGGGTCATAATCTGTCGCATCGCCTTGATAGACTTAGCCTTGTCCTTGGTGGCAAGGCCCAATACCACTCCAGCTCCTACAAGGGCGCCGCAGGTTCCTTCCATATTACCCATTCCTGCCGCAAAGGCATTGCCCACATTTCTAAGGGTCTCTTCGTCCATACCAGTATAATCATGATAGGTACAAACCACTGCCTGGGTACAGTTATGAGATCCACAACGCTTCTTTTCTGCTGCTATTTCTTTTCTTGTTTCCATCATTATTCTAGTTTCGTTTAAAAATCTGGTGCAAAGTTACGGTTTTTATGATAGATAAACGAAAGTTATTGGCTATTTTATTATAGACATTTTCTATTAATGTTTTTTAGCCCATCTTACATTGGTTGTACGTCATAACGAATAAGATTACTTTTAAGCCCTGGTGCGAGATGCATCAGGGCTTTATACAATATTTTAGAAAGTAAAATACAGAGAGGTGAAGGGGGAAGGCTTATTCTACCTTCCAACTCTCCAAACTCCTTCTGTCCTCAGAGAAGTTTACTCCTACTTTTATGATTCTTCTTCCATCATCAGTAAAGATTTTAGCATAGTCTTTCTGGTTGATCTGATTTATCGCTACCTTTGCCGACTGGTTGTATTTCAATTCGAAGATATAGATGGTTTTCTCAGTCTTCAGTACCATGTCGATTCTGCCATCTGACGTTGTTTCCTCTGCTTTCACATCTGCTCCAAGCATCGAGAATATGGTGTACATTACTGCCTGGTAATGCCGCTCATTGTTGTTGATAATGGTATAAGGAAATTTGTCGTAGAATGCTTGAAGATATGGCATGAACGCTTCCATGTTATCCTCCTGCTTCACCTTTTCCCGATACTTGTATACCACAGTATCCAACTCGCCCATCATCGTTGGGGCATAATAGCGATAAAGACTCTCCGAGAACCCTTGCCGAACTTCCTCATTCGGGAATCCAAGGCGATACATGCGGAGTTCGCGATTGTATTCCTTAATGGTGAGGTAACCGCTCTGGTAGAGAACGGGGATAGGGTCGGTGATGGTATCGGTAGGCACATCAAATCGGCTGTCTCTTGCCCACAGATTGTCCAGTTGCAACATGTCGATACTGTTTTTCTGGAGTAATTCTATGAGGAAGGTCGGCGTGCCGGATGTAAACCAGTAACTGTTGAAGTCCTTGTCGTCCAGGGCGTTGATAATGCTGTATGGATTAAAAATATCAGGACAGTTTGGCGTGAAGTGATAACCGTCGTAATGCTCCTTCAGCTGTTCTACGGTTTCCTCGAAGCTGAGGCTGTTATGAGCAGCCATCGCTTCGATACCTTCCCTGAAATCTGTGATGAGCTGTTGTTGGGTAATGCCGCAGATGGCGCTGTATTCATCCTTCATACTGATGTTCTTCAGGTTGTTCAATTCACTGAAGATGCTGAGTTGGCTGAACTTTGAAATGCCTGTGATGAGAACGAAACGAAGATTCCTTTCCTGTTCTTTCAGCGGACTGAAGAGGTCACGCATGATGCAGCGAATGCTCTTCTGGAGCTCCGGGGCGGAGACGGAATCATGCATCGGGGCATCATACTCGTCGATGAGTACGACAACCTGTTTACCTGATTGTTGTCTGGCAGCCTCTAATATTTGGCTCAAACGGGCACTATAAACTGTAGGCGCATTTGTCTTTAAGCCATATTTCTCTTCCTGTCGAAGGAGGATAAGATTAAGATTAGCGTGCAGATTTTGCAGACTATAATATTTCCCGCTGCTCAAATCCAGATGAATGACAGGATATTTGTTCCATTCTTTTTCCAACTTTTCGATAGCCAGTCCCTTGAACAAATCCTTCTTTCCCTCGAAATAAGCCTGGAGGGTAGAAACAAAAAGAGACTTGCCGAATCGCCGTGGACGACTCAGAAAATGGAACTTGGCATAATGGGCCAATCTATATGCGACATCAGTCTTGTCGGCATAATAGTAGTTGCCTTTTACTATCTCCGAAAAAGTCTGGATTCCCAGAGGGTATCTTCTTGTTTCTGCCATATCTATCTGTTATTGTCATTCTTCTTTGCAAAGATACGCTGAATATTCGTAATTACCAAATGTTTTAGGTGATTTTTTCAAACTGTTTTTTCTGTAGCAAAAGTGGTCTGTCGGAATTTCCGACAGACCACTTTCTAGGTACGCTCGGCATAACTAGGTGGAAAGCTTCTCTTGATACTTGTTATACGAAAATGTTTTGCTGTTTTTATTGCCACATCTATCACCAACGCATTTAACTCTCTGATTATAAGTGAATAATGCGTGGCAATAAGCGGTATTTTTATTGCCACTTAATGCCACGCATTGCCACGCTTTTTTTGATAAGGAAATGAGATGGTTATTTTCTAACTACCAGATACTCAGTGCCAAATCTTGTTCTTCGGTTCTTCAAACCTTCAATATTCTGGAGCTCTCTGCCCAATTTCTGTATGCTCGAAACCTGGAGGGAGGAGCCGAATTTCTGCTTTAAAATGTCGAAAATGGCGGCAGCCATCAGATATTCGCCCTTTTCCGGGGTGCTTGCAGGCTCAAAAACCTCCAAAAAACATTGCTTGATAGGGGAAATCTGCTCAAATTGTCTGTTATGTTGCATGATGATGGCGGTTTCCTTGGCATCGAAATAAGATTTTTCGCCATGCTCCAGGGCTTGCATCGCCTGCGCATAAAGCTGCTCATAGTTCAGTCTGCCACTCACATCTATCGGACCCGTCAACTCTACACCCAGGAATCGGCGGTTGCCGGATGGGTCGGAAAGTATATCCGTCATGTTGCTCGTGGCGATGAAGGAGGCGAGACGGGGGAACTCCTCGACATGACTGCCGTATGGAGGCTTGATTTTCACCGTAGGCAACTGCAGGAGATTCTTCAGAAATCCCTGCTGTACCTGTGGCGAAATCTGATTGAATTCATCGAGATTGATGAGCAGAAATTGTGACATTGCCTGCAGTACCTGACGCTTTTCTGACAGAATCATATTATCGGTGAAGCCCCAGGATAATTCGGCAGGAATCAGACGGCGGCAGAAGGTGCTTTTGTTGTAACCCTGCTTGGAGATGAGAAGTGGCATGGTGCTGTTGCCATATTGTTTGCGATATACGCCGCGCCACTGGTCTACCATTCCCAGGAACCAGGTGTAAAACCAGTCTTCCCAGTGTGGATTGTTGGTGGGAACGGTTCGAGCCAGGGCACGGATACGGTCCTTGCCGTCCCATTTTCCCAGACAGTCATAGAGGTAGGACTCTATCGGACTGTAGTTTCTGATGCGGTCTGACTCTAGAAAATTCCTTACATCCTTGATACTTACGTGGATGTCTGCTATCTGAACATCCAGCGTCATGCTTTTCTGCACGCGCGCATCTACCGGCTTGAAATCGCCTATCCATGAGTTGTTGGGACGATATTCGGTGTATTTCATCACGGTATTGTAGCGGAACTGGTAACGGCTTTCCAGATAGTTAATCATCTGCAGGATGTCAGCACGTCCTTTTCTGGCTGAGGCTGATTTCTCCGGTCTCTTGCCTTTGGAATGGGAATCGTAAGCGGTGCCTACAATCTGACGGAGTTGCTCTTCTGCCACCTTGCTCCAGTTGTTGCGACGGATGTGGACGAAGGCTTCTTCTTCGCTGAGACCCATGACGCAGAGCTTGCTGGCGATGGCTGAGAGACTGGCTAGGAAACGGTCGTTGTCGTTCTTCCATGAAATGTTGGCTTTTTTCATTTCCGTCATCGTCTCTTCTGATGCCTTGCGATAGAGGAACTCGTAATCATCATATACTTTCAGGTCGTCGATGCTTTTGGGTGCTGTGGCAACCGCAAGCTGGTTTAAGGCAATGCGCATCGCCACCGCCTTGTTGTTATAATAAGGTGAATCGTCCAGCGTAAGCATGAAGTTTGATTCCAGGGATGGCTTTTCTGCCTTGATGGTTGCCTGCACCTGCGACTGATAGAGTGTCTTTACCTGTTCGTAGCCAGACTGGTATAGTAAATCAGCATCAGCCTCTTTTGTCGGTATTTTTCCTTCTTCGTTGCTGATGCTTACGAGCACGATAAGGCTTCTGCCGTCGGCACCTTCGATGGCAGCAAAGGTCATCGGCAGCAGACTGACGGCCGTCTTGACGGCGTCTTTTTCCTGCTTTGTCACGAGATTGATGAAGTGGAGCATCACCAGTCCGTTCGATTGCTGAAAGACGAGATTGCCGCTTTCGTCCTTGCTGAACTCTGCGGCAGGATAAACGTGCTGCCATTCCTTGATGCCCTTGTAGTACTGGTAGTCGCCTTCCATCAGCGGCACGCTCATTCTGAATCTGGCGACACTTTGCTTGGCATCGTCCTTGGCGATACGTTCCAGAAACCTGTCAACGGTTTTCGTACTGACCGTCAACTTGTTCTGTCTGTTTATTCTTGTAATGGTAAACTTCATACTTCTGCTAAATTATTGATAGGGTGTTACTTGTGGTTATTAATAGCATTGCTTTCCGGATGCAACTGACGACCTGGATTCTGCTTCCAGGCATCAGGGATGTTAACCCGAGTCTTTGCCCAGTTTTGCCCAAGGCGTTGGGTACTTTTGCCCGGCTGTGTCGGGTAAAAGTCCTCGTAGTCTCGGGTATGAGTCCTCATGTCCGTGGTTGTATTTCCTTATCGTCTCGGGCACAGATGCTCATGGCTGTGGGTGCAGGCCCTCATGGTCATTGGCTATCAGTAGTTAACCTCTTCTGTATATCGGTCGAACCTCATATTGGTGTATCCACGTCCTTTACACCATTGCAGGATGTACTGTTGCTGTTCTGGAACGAGACCAGTTTGTCCTAATTTATAGCGATAATATGAAGTGTTGCTTCCGAAGTAGGAAGTCATGTGTAGTCTGAAACTTCCTTCATCTTTGCGTTTCAGTTCGTCAAGAATCTTCTCAAATCCGTATGCCATTTTCATCAGACGGAGTTGCAGGAAATGTTCGCATTTCTTGTCGTGATAGGCATCGGGATAGATGGCGTAACCGTTGGTCTGCTCCGGATTCTTATAAGTCACGGATAGATAGTGTGCACATTCCTGTGCCAGTGGGCATTGCTCGTTGAAGCAATAGCTCCATGAGTTGTAAACATCTCCTTTAGCGAAGTAGAGTCTTACTAAATCTGCTTGTGTCATTAGCTTATGGGTTTTTAAGTATAAAAAAGTGGTTTCACAGGAGTCATAAGCTTCTAGGTGGAATCGGCAGGAATTTTTCCTACTGAGTGCAAAGATACAAAAAATGTTGGCAAGAGCAAGCTTTTTCTCCACTTTTTTAATGTTTTTCTGCGAAAAAATATTCTTTTCTTTGATATTTCTGTGTTTTTCCCTCAGAGAATCCCCGGTTTTTCGCCCTTGCGTGGCATTAGGTGGCATTAGGTGATAATAAAAAATGCCCTTATTGCCACGCTTAAATAGCTAAATACCAAATGGTTATCTTGTAGCGTGGCAATAGTGGCATTATATTTGGAAAAACTTTCTCAGATAATGATGCTGCTAACATCCTTGATTACCTCATCATATCTCTCCTTATTAAACTTATATAGATAAGGTGAACGGTGGGCACCGATCTTGCGCTGCTCATCCAGTTTGATGATTATCCCCAGCGAAGTCAGTCGCTTGGCAAAGTTGCGGCTATCCAGTTTTCGGTTCAGCATCGTCTCGTAGAGACTCTGGATTTCCGGAAGCGTGAACTTCTCGGGCAGGAGGTTGTAGCCTATCGGACAGTAGTTGGCGAAGATAGGCAGATACCTGATGGCAAGCTTGATGATTTCCTCATGATCATACATCAGTTCGGGCAGATTGTCGATGTCGAACCATTGGCAATCTTCCGTATTGTATTCTCCCGAAGGTTTCACCTTTGAATATTCCGTAAAGGCGAAACAGCCCACCGTGATGAACTGGTCGAACATCCAGAAGTTCTCTGGAACCTTAAAGCCGGCTTCTTCAAAATCCTTTTTCTGTGCCTCTTTATCACTATTGTCTCTTCCTGGGTTACTGAAGGTATGAAACTCGTAGATAGGAAGGTTCTTGAGCTGGGTACGATTACTGACGATGCGCTCTGCCGCCATTTCCACGCTTTCCGTGCGTTTGATGAAACCGCCCGTCAGCATCCATTTGTCGCTGAAGTGAGGTTTCTGGAGCAGTACTTTCAGTGTGCGCTCGTGATAGCCTAAGATAACTATATCTATACTTATATTATGGTAGAAAGCCTTTCCGTTTTCTTCCATAAACAGATTTACGTGCTCTCTTTGCGATTTTTGTATATCAGTATATTCCATATTTGGTTTCGTTTTTGATTCATTATAATCTTGTTGCAAAGGTACTAAAAAATAGGGCAAATACGTACAAAATACGCTTTAAAATATCTAAAGAAACTTAAATACGTTAATAAAACGTAAAGTGATTTTTCGCTAATCTTTATACTTATTGCGTATAAGTAACAGAATAACAGTAACTTAATGCGTAAAACATACGCAATAATATTTGAATTGATAGTATTGCGTAATTTGGACGTAATAACTTTTTTTCTTATCTTTGCAGCGCAATTACGAACAACTGGCAGAAATGCTAAATAGTTAATGAATAGACAATTAGATGTTAAAATTATAACCAAACTTATACTTCGATGAATAAGAATCAGAATCGAGCTATGCGCGTTTTTTTGTTGAGCGCTGTGCTTTGTGGAGGAGTGATGAGTGCCAATGCGCAGGAAAGCAAAACGGTAAGTACTGCAGACTCAACTGCTACTCAAGTGAATGGAAAAGAGGTCAAGAATCGTAACGTGATGCTGGGTGCCGGTGATTCTACTACACCTAGAACATTGAATATCGGACTTCCTTTCTCTGGAGATATCCTCATCAATGAGAATGATCTTCCTGTGGTTTACACCTTCTGGACTCAGATTCCAACTACCTGTTGGAGATATGACAGCTCTCTGGGTAACATGGGTGTGATGTCGTTTGCCGAGGGTGCTCTTACATATGGTAAGGTAGGTTACATTGTTACTTCATTCGACCGTGAGCCAGGCCGCAAGGTACGTGCCTATGCCAACATCAAGGGCTCTACTGAAGGTAACTTTGCCGTAGATGCCAATATCACCGCTCCATTGAGTAATGGTTGGGGTATTTCGCTTTCTATGAATGATACCCGTAACAAGGGTTCTTTCAAGGATTATGGCTTTGCCGACTATCAGGACCGCTATGATGGTTTCAAGTTCGGTCTTCACAAGAAGTACAATCGTGGTAAGATCAATTTCCTGTATAAGTACGCTTTTGCCAAGTCTATTACAGGAAGCTATACACCTTATAAATATCTGGGTGATGGCAAGACAGAGGCTTTCCCAGGATTCAATCCGGGCCGTACCTCTTATATCATTGGTGACGGTTACTTCCCATACATTGACTTCATGACCGGCGAGAAGAAGACAGCCCGCATGGGTGATGATGATGTTTCGGGCAACACCACAAATACTTTCTATCTCTACGGAGATCACAAGTTTGACGGTGGATATAAGCTGAAGTATTCTGCGATGTATCAGAATTCAAAGGTAGCCCTCTGTATGCAGTATCCTGCTACACTCTATGCTACAGCTGCCGAGGCAATGAATGGAATGCCACTGACTCTTGCTGATGGTACAGAATGGAAGGGTGCCACACAGATGGTTGCATCTCAGTATTATGAGCCGGTATATATCAACCAGTTTATGGCAAAGGCTGAGTTGACCAAGAAGTTCGGTCAGCATAATCTTCGTCTCGGAACCACCTACATGCACTATCATGCTCCAATCAAGTGTAATCAGGGTGTTTATCTGCAGACAGTAGAAGAGAAGCCAAGAATGCTCTACCTTTATGGTAACAATGTCCTTTCAGGAACAGGAAGCTATTCTGATGAGAATACCAACAAGAATGCCTTGTATGTAAGTGATGACTTCTCTTTAGGCTATCTTCTTACGGGTAATGTCGGTGCACGCCTTGAGCATGTGATGGGTACCAATCATGGATTTGCTTATCCTAACCACAATATGGTAGAGACGGTGACTACTTATGATCCTGTAACCTTCCAGCCAACTTCGACAACCATCGATTTCAGCAAGAAGAATCCGTTTACAGAGCATAAGTACAGCGGCAAGTTCAACTACGTGCTTACCGGTAGCTTTATAGCCAAGCTTACCAAGCCGTTCGGTATCGTGGGTGAGGCTACCTATAACAGATCTTATCAGCCATATTCTGATTTTGCAGCTGACCAGAAAGATGACAAGGGATTTGCCAAGGATCCATATACCTCTCGTCGCGACTTGATGTTCGACAACTATAGCGGTATCTTGAATCTGGGTGCAGGTGTTTATCTCAACATCGGCAACTATATCAACCTGGTTTCAAAGATTACCTATATTACCAAGACCAGCAACGTGGCAGAGGAGACCGTTTATTCCGGTAACGATACCTATAAGGTATATCCTGTGAAGTATGATATCAGCACCATCGGTTGGACTACCGACGTGATGTCAACTATCAACAATTTCAATATGCACTTCCTGCTCACCTTGCAGAATCCTCAGTATAAGAACTATTCTTATAAGACTCAGGCAGGTCAGGAAATCAGCTATAGCGACAAGAACGTGACAGCTCTCTCTAAGGTGCTCATCGAGTTGGATCCATCTTACTATATCTTCGACCGCCAGGTGCGTCTCTGGGCTAGTGCCCGTTACTTCGGCAAGCAGTATGGTAACAAGACCAATACCGTATCTTACAAGGGTTGGTGGGAAACCTTCTGTGGTATCGACTGGACAGTAAACCGCAACCTGGACTTGAAGGTTCAGATGTGTAACGTGCTCAACTACAAGGGTGTAACCGGTAGTATGATTGGTGCCGACCAGATTACAGACGAGAGCCAGATGATAGGCAAGTACTTCGTGGCAGAGCAGATTCGTCCTCGTGCCGTAGAATTCAGTGCAGCTTTCAAATTCTAAAATAAAATTTCAATTAACAAACATTATTATTAAACATTTAAACAACAACAATTATGAAGAATTTATTTATGATGTTATTGATGGTATTCTCATCAATGACCATGTTCGCACAGAGCAGCAACCAGAGTGATGAAGCATTTTTCCTCGGTAAGTGGAACCTTTTCGTAGAGGGTCTTCCTACAGGTGATGCAGAGATGCTTCTTGTTATCAATAAGAATGCAGAGGGTAAGTTGGAAGGTACTATCGGTGGTACTGATGGTAGCGCAACCAGCAAGCTTACCAAGATTGTAATCAATGGTAAGACCCTGCAGGTTAACTTCTTGGGTAGTGGATATGATGTTCCTGTATATCTGGACCGTGAGAAGGATGGTACCATTACTGGTAGCATGAACGATATGTTTGATTGCACAGGTAAGAAGATTGTTGAGAAAAAGAAGTAATCCTATTATCATAGGTTTTACTAGTCATTGTGTTGACATTTTTAAGTTTTTCTGGGGCTTTTGGCAAAAGCCAGAAGCCCCGCAAAACTTTCATTCACCTATTGGAATAACAAACCGTATCTTCATCTGAACCATCATGAACAAAATTCAAATTATCCTTATTGCATCCTTAGCTGTATTGGCAGAAACTGGCCAAGCGCAGAATAAAGCCGAAAAATGGCTTGCTCCCACAACCTTTAAGGCTCAGGAATTCCTGCAGCCACAAAAACAATATGCTCCATTCACCCGCTGGTGGTGGCCGGGTAATGATGTTACTAAAGAGGAACTGAAACGCGAGATGCATCTCTTTGCCGATAACCATTTTGGCGGTGTAGAGATACAGCCCATGGGACTTGTCATGCCTTGCAAGGGTAAGGGCAGGGCAGACAGAATCATGAGTTTCGATACACCTCTTTATTATGCCAACCTTGGCTCTGTGATGGATGTGGCTAAGCAGTTGGGACTGACTGTTGATCTGACAGATGGCAGTGGATGGCCTTCTGGTGGTGCACATCTGACAGAGGAGGACAACAACCTGACCCTGGAATATGGTATGGTAGATGTAACTCCCAACACGAAGAAGCCTATCAGGCTGCCTCGTGCCAGCAAGGGCGACCGTCCTGCAGCCCAAATGGTGGCGGTGATAGCTGCCAAGGCTACGGATGACAAGGGTCCTACCGTATGGTTGGATGACAAGAGCGTGATAGATTTGACTACCCAGGTGAAGGACAGTTGTGTAACCTTCTATAAGAAGGATGCCAACTGGAAGATTATCACTTTCTGGAAGATGGCAGATATGGAGGCTCCTATGCTGATGGCAGCCCGCAATTCCGGTTTTGCCATGAACCATTTCGACTCCCTGAAGGTGTTCAAGAACTACGACCACTGGTTGGGTGAACGCACGGGATTGAAGAAATACATGGGCGCTCCGCTCCGCTGCCTCTTCAACGACAGTTATGAGTTCCGTGCCGACCGTCATTTCACCGACGATTTCATCGAGAAATTCAAGAAGAACCGCGGATATAATCCGGTTCCTTATTTCCCAGCCAACATCTGGTATGGTTATAACAATATGTATCTGCGTGCAGAAAAACCAGGTCTCAAGCCATCGTTTGGCTTTTCAGACAACGACTGGCGTTTGCGCTACGATTACGATCTCACCATCAGTGACCTGCTGAAAGAGCACATGCTGCTGGCTTCCAAGAACTATCTGGAACCAAAGGGTATGTTGCATCGCACCCAGGCTTATGGTCTGAACATGGATATGATGTCGATGGCGGGCGCTGCTTCCATCCCGGAGATGGAGACCATGCAGTTCGGTCAGAATTCAGAGGCTGGCTATAAGATTGTCTCATCGGGAGCACATCTCTATAACCGTCCTATCGTGACCTGCGAAACTGCGGTGTATATCAACCGTGTGTTCCTCACAACTCCAGAAAAGTTGCGTATGACCATCGATAAGGTCCTGACCAGCGGAGTGAACCAGATTATCTATCATGGCACTCCATACAGTTACTTCCCTGATGGTTATCCTAAGGAAGGCTGGTATCCTTTCTATAACAGTGCCTTGGGTGTGAACTTCTCTACGATGCTCAGCGAAACCAATCCTTTCTGGAAGTATATCGGAGAAATCAACAGCTATGCCCAGCGTGCACAGTATGTTTTGAGAAGCGGAAAGCCACAGGCTGATGTACTTATCTATTATCCGTTCCTCAAGTTCAGCGATCAGACCCGCAATCCTAAGGAATTGCTCTGCCGTGGCTATTTGCCTGATGTAGAACCTGCATTGCCTGCAGGCAGCAATTCGAAAGAAAAGGAATTGGAGGCCAGATGGATGGATAGCATTTATCCTCTGATAGACCAGTTGAACGCCCATGGTGTTACCTGGGATTGGGTAAATGATGAATCCCTGCAGGTTATGACCACCCGTCAGGGTTCACTTGATGTAAGAGGAAATCAGTATCAGGGTATGATTCTCTGGAACCTGCCTTATATTCAGATGGGTAGTGCCCAGAATCTCAAGAAGGTGGCTGAGGCTGGTGCCAACATCGTATGCATGGGCAGCCTGCCAACCATCCAGCCTTCTTACAAGGATTTCCAGAAGAATGATGAGCTGACTGCTGCACTCATGAAAGATGTGAAGAACTGTGCTTCTGTCAAGAGCATGAATGCTCCTGCCGAGTTGGTTCCATGGATCAAGAATCTGGAGATGCCGGTAAGAACCTCGACTCCTGCTGATATGATGCGACAGATTCGCCGTGAACTGGCACAGGGAAGCATCGCTCAGTTCTATTGGAACGAGAGCAACGACTGGCAGAACATCACCCTGGACATTGCTCCAAGCTTCAAGCATGCTTACTGGATGAATGCAGAAGACGGAAGCATCAGCGAGGCAACTATCAGCAACCAGCAGGTGAGCAAGCAGTTTGCGCCATTAAGCACCGCATTCCTCTACTGTACCCAGCAGCCACTCGATGCTGTTCAGAAGACAGCTCAGATGGAACTGGATATCAACAAGGCTGAGGAGGTGATGACCATCACCCATGCCGATATCAAGGTAGATTCACTTTCGCTGGAAAATCATCCTCTGGGTGACTGGCGCAATGATGACTCCTTGAAGTATGTAGGATCTGAGGCTACCTATACATTCACCGTGAAGATGAAGAAGGACAAGCGCAGCCGCTACTATATGGATCTGGGCAAGGTTTGCTATTCGGCAGAGATGGAAATCAATGGTCTGTCAGTAGGAAAGCGAATCTGTACGCCATTCCTCTTTGATATTACTGATTATATCAAGAAGGGCAATAACCAGGTAACGATTCGTGTTACTCCATCACTCTACAACGAGTTTGTAAAGCGTGGAAAGGATAAGCAGCGACTGTTCAAGATGTTCAAGGATTCAACCTTGGCTAGTGAGGGTCTCGCAGGTCCGGTAAAGATTTTCAAGTTTAATAATAACAATAAGAAATAGTAGTTTATCATGATAAAGTTTAAAGGTTTATTTTTGGGAATGGCCTGTGCGCTGGGCTTGATGACGACAGTTCAGGCACAGGTAGCCACTCCTAAGCTTGGCAAGGCAAGCATCAAGGATGTGGTAGCAGCCATGACGCTGGAAGAGAAGATAGAGTTTATCCATGGCATTGGCATGGGTGTTACCGGTGGCGGAAACGGTCCGGTGGCTGGTAGCGTGGCAGGAAGAGTTCCTGGTGCAGCCGGTCTTACCCAGACCATCGACCGACTGGGCATTCCAGCCATCATCATGGCGGATGGTCCTGCCGGACTCCGTATCGACACTTTGCGTCAGGGGGAGAGCAAGCGCTATTATACCACAGCCTTCCCAACGGGAACCATTCTTGCCTCTACCTGGAATCCGGCACTCATCGAGCAGGTGGGCCGTGTGATGGGTAACGAGGTGAAGGAGTATGGCGTAGATGTATTGCTGGCTCCGGGTGTCAATATCCAGCGCAATCTGCTCTGTGGTAGAAACTACGAGTATTATTCTGAGGATCCATTCCTTACAGGTCGCATCGGTGCTGCCTTTGTGAATGGTGTACAGAGCAATGGAGTGGGTACTTCTGTCAAGCACTTTGCTGTTAACAGTCAGGAGACGGGACGTGCCTATGTTGATGCCGTAGTAGGTGAGCGTGCTTTGCGAGAGATTTATCTCCGTGCTTTCCAGTATATCGTCAAGACAGCTCAGCCATGGACAGTGATGAGCTCTTATAATAAGGTAAATGGTACCTATGCTTCTGAGAGCAAGCGATTGCTTACCACCATCCTTCGCGATGAGTGGGGATTCAAGGGTATGGTAACCACCGACTGGTTTGCCGGTCGCAATTACCCTGCACAGGTAGAAGCCGGTAACGACCTGCTGATGCCGGGTAGAAAGCAGGAGACCAAGAAGATTACTGCTGCCATCAAGGCAGGTAAACTGGATGTGAAGGAACTGGATAGAAATATCGAGCGCATCCTGGAACTGGTTATCAAATGTCCTTCTTTCCTGGGTTATCAGTATTCCAACAATCCTGATTTGGCGGCTCATGCTCAGGTTGCCCGAGAGGCAGCTGCAGAGGGTATGGTGCTTTTGAAGAATCAGCAGAATGCGCTTCCTGTGGCAAGTGGCAACATCTGTTTGCTCGGTAATGCTTCTTACGCCACTTATGTGGGTGGAACCGGTTCCGGCGAGGTGGCAAGTGCCCACAATATCTCTATCGAAGAAGGTCTGGAAACTGCCGGATTGCGTATCGACAAGAGCCTGAAGAATCTCCATCTGCAGTATATCGCAGAAGAGAAGGCAAAGCAGCCTGCACGTACCAACATCCTTCAGAAGATCAATGTATTGCCAGAGCGTGCCTGGAGCCAGAGTGAATTGGAGCAGTTGGCAAAGAATACAGATGCCTGCATCATCACCATCGGCCGCAATGCCGGAGAGGGTAGCGACCGAACAGTAGATGTAGATTACAGTCTTTCTGCTTCTGAGCGTGCCTTGATTGACAATGCTTCTGAGGTGTTCCACCGTCAGGGCAAGAAGGTGACCGTGATTCTGAATATCGACGGTGTGATAGATGCCAGCACATGGGCTGATAAGGCTGATGCCATCCTGGTGGCTTGGTTGCCAGGTGTACAGGCTGGTAATGCAGCAGCTGATGTCTTGACCGGAAAGGTGAATCCATCGGGCAAGCTCGCCATCACCTTCCCACAATCCTATAAAGATGTGCCTAGTGAGAGCACCTTCCCTGGTGTTCCTGCTGAGCGTCCAGATAGTACTGTCTATAATGAAGGTATCTATGTGGGTTACAGACATTGCAATACGCATCATGTGGCTCCAGCCTACGAGTTCGGCTATGGTTTGTCTTATACCACCTTCTCTATCGACAAGGTGAAGTTGAGCAGCAAGAAGTTCAAGGGCCAGTTGGTGGTTACCGCCAATGTCCGCAACACGGGCAAGACTTCCGGCAAGGAAGTGGTTCAGCTCTATCTTTCTGCACCGACAGATAAGATTGACAAGCCGACAGAAGAATTAAAAGGCTTTGCAAAAACAAAATTACTTAAACCAGGCGAGTCTCAGAAGGTGAGCTTTACGCTTACTCCTGATGAACTTGCATCCTTTAATACCGAGGCTGCCTCATGGGTGGCTGATAAGGGTGAATATATCGTGAAGGTGGGCAATTCAAGTCGCAATTTCAAGCAGACCGCCACTTTCTCTTTGGCAGAAGATATCGTAGTTGAAAAATGCCATAAGTAAACTGTATGGGCAGGCTATGGCTGAAAATCAGTCATAGCCTGCTGCTTTTTTATCAGCAAGTCAAGCTTTTATATTTGCAAGTCAAGTTTTTTATATCAACGAGTTAAACCAAAAAATAACATAACAATGAACAAGATACAGAAACTTCTGTTTTTGGGATTGGTAACATTGGCGGGTGTTCAGAATGCCCATGCCTATGATGCCGTACAGCAAAAGACATGGAAGGCTTACTGGATCAGTATGCCTGATGAGAATCTCAGCCAGTATGGTGTCTATGAATTCCAGAAGCAGTTGAAACTGGAATCGGTGCCTGCCGAATATAACGTACAGGTTTCTGCCGATAACCGGTATAAGCTTTATGTCAACGACCAGTTGGTATCCGTAGGTCCATCTTTGGGCGATCTGCAACACTGGTTTTATTATACCATCAATCTGGCTCCTTATCTGAAATCGGGTGCCAACACCGTGAGAGCCATCGTCTGGAATGACGGCAACCAGAAGGCTGTTCATCAGTTCTCTGCTTCTACCGCCTTTATCCTGAATGGAACCGACAAGGTTTCACAGAAGCTCAATACCAATCCTTCCTGGAAGGTGCGCCGTCTGGATGCCTATCATCAGCTGCCGCAGCATGTTGTCGGCTATTATGCTTTGGCTCCAGGTGAGTTTATCGATTACAGCAAGGCTGCGTCGGCATGGAAGCCGGCATTGGGCATTGGACCTGGAATGCCAAAGGGGTCGAGTTCGGTATTGGTAAGCCAGTGGGACCTGGTTCCTTCCATCACACCTCAGCTTGATGTGCATGCCGATCCCATCGGCGAGAAGGCATGGACTTCAGTCACTATTCCGGCAAATACCAGGAAATCGTTCCTGCTCGATAACAAGGTTCTTACCAATGCCTACTTCAATATGCTGATGAAGGGTGGTAAGGGTGCCACGGTTGTGGTGCGTTATGCCGAGGGACTCTATGACAACCTGGGTGCCAAGAACAACCGCAATGAAACTGCAGGCAAGCACTTCATTGCCAGAAACGACAGCCTTATCTTGTCAAAGGATGCTTCTGCCGATGCCTTGCAGGAGTTTACCACGCTCGATTGGCGTACCTATCGCTATGTGGGCATCGATGTTCAGACCGGAGATAGTCCACTCACCATTCAGAATGTGAAGAGTGAGACGGCACGTTATCCGTTCCAGAAGGAATCTACTGCCAAATGTTCTGATGCAACGATGGAGAAGATTCTTGCCGTGGGTTGGCGCACCATCCAGTTGTGTGCCATGGAAACCTATACAGACTGTCCTTATTACGAACAGTTGCAGTATGCCGGCGATACCCGTATCCAGGCAATGGTTACCTATTATAATACGCCAGATGACAGAATGCCTCGCAAGGCAATCCGCATGATTGATGCTTCCCGAAATACTGAAGGACTCACCCAGAGCCGTTATCCGTCTAATCTCACGCATCTCATCCCTCCATTCTCTCTCCACTGGATAGGAATGGTTTACGATTATCACCGTTATCGCAACAATGATGAGTTTGTGAAGCAGCAGTTGAATGGCATCCGTCAGGTGCTCCATTTCTTCGGACTTTACGAGGATGAGACTCATCTTACCAAGAACCTGCCTTACTGGCAGTTTATCGACTGGGCAGAGAATTGCGGTCGCAACTGGAAACATGGTGCTCCTGTACAGGATAAGGCAGGCCACAATGCCCTGGTAGATATGCAGTTGCTTTCAGCTTATCAGATGGCAGCCGAACTGGAGGCTGGTTTGGGCGAACCATTCTATGCCCAGCGTTATCAGAGCAAGGCAGAAGCGCTTGCCAAGGCGATTCGCCAGAACTACTTTGATGCCGAGCGTGGTCTCTTTGCTGATAATGGCGACAGGAAATTCTATTCTCAGCAATGCAATGCACTTGCCATCCTCACCGGAGTGACGAAAGGCGACGAGGCGAAGGCCATTGCTGCCAAGATGATAGATAAGAACGAAAACCTCATCGAGGCTAGTATCTCCTTCTTGTATTATGTAAACCAGGCACTCCGAATCAGCGGCTATGGCGATGCGTATATTCCAAGACTCGATATCTGGCGCAAGAACCTGGCGTTGGGTATGACCACCTGGGGTGAGGATTCGAAGGTAGAAACCACCCGCTCCGACTGTCATGCCTGGGGAGCCAGTCCGAATGTGGAATATTACCGCACGGTATTGGGTATAGATTCTGATGCTCCTGGATTCCAGACCATCCGCATCGAACCCCATCTGGGCACTTTGACCCAGGCTTCGGGAAGCATGCCACATCCTAATGGATTGGTAACGGCATCTTATCAGAAGAAGGGAAAGAAATGGCAGGTATCCATCGAAATCCCAAGTGGAACAAAGGCTTATCTGATCTGGAAAGGACAGCAGAAAGACTTGAAGGAAGGACTGAATAAGTTCGTTTTCTAATTCATATATGATAGAAAACCATTCATTCAATTTCAGAAAATCATAGATTATGAAAAAGTATCTCTATATTGCATTAATTGCCTTGTGCGTGGCGTCCTGCAAGGACGCTCCACAGGCATCAATGGTAAAAACAGTAAAGGTCATCAAGCCTGAGGCTTTGGGTATGGTGATGGACAAGCAGTTTTCGGGTGTCGTAAAGGAAGCCCACGAAATCAGTGTGGGTTTCAAGACCGGCGGTCAGATTGCCCGCATCCTGGTAAAGGAGGGCGACTATGTGAGAAAAGGCCAGGTCATTGCCGTACTCGATATGAGCGACTACCGACTGGGTGTGGAAGCATCGCAGATTCAATACGACCAGCTCAAGGCTGAGGTGGAACGACTGAAGGTGCTTGCCAAGGCAAAGAGTGTAAGCGGAAACGACTATGATAAGGCGGTTGCCGGATTGCGACAGGTGGGCGTGAAGCTCCAGTCGGATAAGAACCAGTTGTCTTATTGCACCCTTCATTCTCCAGCCAGCGGTTATGTGCAGCAGCGCAACAACGAGGTGGGAGAGATGGTGCAGGCAGGTTCTCCTATCGTCAGTCTGCTCGATGTGAACGGCATGGAGGTGGAAGTGGATATTCCAGCCATCCTCTATGTGCATCGCAACTCGTTGAGTGATTTCAGATGCGTATCCTCTCTCAATCCAGACCAGAGCTATCCTTTGTCGCTGGTCAGCATCACTCCTAAGGCAAACAATACCCAACTCTACACCATGAAGCTGGCTTTTGCCCATGGTGCCAAGGGGCTGACATCGGGTATGAATGTGAATGTAAGTATGAATATGAGCATCAAGACTCCGCTTACCAATCTCATCACCCTGCCAGTGAATGCACTGTTCAAGGAGCATGGCAAGAACTATGTATGGATTGTGAACAAGAACAATACCGTGGAGCGCAGAGAAGTGGAAATCAACAGTTTCAACCAATATGGCAAGGTCATCATCAAGGGTGGACTCCAGGGTGATGAAACCATCGTGAAGGCTGGTGTACATCATCTGTCGGACCATCAGAAGGTGCAGATTCTGGATGAATCTTCCAAGACAAATGTTGGCGATATGCTGTAATCGCCCCCATATTGCCAAGATAAATGTTTGAAAACTAAAGACAGATGTAATTATGAAGTTAACAACTTTCTTTATGAAGCGGCCAACTCTGTTCTGGTCGTTCATGGTGGCAATCCTGCTGGCGGGCATCATCTCCTTCTTTCAGATGCCGAAGCTTGAGGACCCTGCCATCCCTATCAAGCAATGTAATGTGGTTGTGGTTTATCCTGGAGCTACTGCTCACGAGGTGGAGCTGCAGGTGGCACAGACCATGGAAGACCAGTTGCGCACGCTGCCGGATGTGAAGAAGATCAAGACCGACTGTACGCCGGGTACCTGTCAGCTGACCGTGGAGTTTAAGGAAACGGTGCTGATGGATGACATCGAACAGCATTTCGACCAGTTGCGCCGCAAGGTGGGCGATATCAAGAAGAGTCTGCCTCAGGGCTGCTATGAGCCGATAGTCATCGATGATATGATGGATGTTTATGGTATGTTCTATGCCCTGACCAGCGATGGCTACGATTATCCGGAAATGCTGCGCTATGCCAAGAAACTGCGCCGTGAGATTCTGACGGTGAAGGGTGTGAAGCGAGTGGTGATTGCCGGCGACCGCAAAGAGGTAATCAACATCACGCTTTCCAAGGATAAGATAGCCAGAAACGGTTTGCTGCCTACCCAGATGATGGCTGTGTTGCAGGATGCCTGCAAGACCATCGACGGCAGCAAGTATGATGATGACAACCAGCGTCTGCAGGTTCGTCTCAGCGGAAGGGTGCAGGATGAGAATGACATCAAGAACCTGCTCGTCAAGACCATGGACGGCAAGCAGTTCCGCATTGGCGATATCTGCGATGTGGAACGTGGCTACCAGGAGCCTCAGACTTACGGCTTCTTCATGAATGCCAAACCGGCCATCGCCCTCTGTATCTCTATGGATAAGGGCGTCATCGTGCCGGATGTAGGTAAGGCTGTGGATGCCAAGATCCAGCAGACCATTGCCGATTTCCCGGTAGGACTGGGTACACAGAAGGTGTTCTTCCAGCCTGACAAGGTGGATGAGGCCATCTCTTCGTTTATGGTCAACCTGTTGGAGTCGGTACTCATCGTTATCATCGCCCTCATCTTCACCATGGGATTCCGAAGTGGCGTGATCATCGGTGCCGGACTGATTCTTACGATTGCCGGTTCATTCCCGATTCTGCTGGTGTGCGGAACCACCCTGCAGCGTATCTCGCTGGGTGCCTTCATTGTGGCGATGGGTATGCTGGTGGATAACTCCATCGTGGTGATAGACGGTATCCTGGTGGATAGGCAGAAGGGAATGGGACCGAAAAGCTATCTCACCCGAATCTGCAAGGCTACCGCCATGCCGCTCTTGGGTGCTACCATCATTGCAGCGGCAGCATTCCTCTGCATCTTCCTCTCTCCAGATACTTCCGGCGAATACTCCCGCGATCTCTTCCTGGTATTGTTTATCAGTTTGCTGGTTTCATGGGTTCTGGCACTTACCCAGGTACCAATGTTTGCCAAATATCTCCTGCCGCTCCGTCTGAAGTTGCAGGGTAATCAGGTGAAGGAAGGCAAGATGCAGCGTGTTACCCGCAAGGTGATTACCACCCTGATTACATGGAAGAAAACTACGGTTTGTGCAGCCATCGTCCTGCTCGTGCTCTGCTCTGTATTGATGGGTGATGTGAAGAATCTCTTCTTCCCAGACTTCTCGTACAAGCAGTTTGTGATAGAGTATTTCGCTCCAGACCAGACCAATCCAGACCAGGTGAGAGACGACCTGCTGAAGATGAGTAAGGTGGTGATGAAGAATCCGAATGTTACTTCGGTGGCAGCCTCTATGGGTAGTGCTCCGGCTCATTACTGTCTGGTTCGTCCGATGACGGCAGGTGGCGATTGCTATGGAGAGTTGATCATCGACTGTCCTAATTACGAAACCGTCTGCAAGGAGTTGCCTAAGATTCGCAAGCAGTTGCGCGATATGTATCCTGACGGCTACATCCGTGCCCGCAAATATAACTTCTCTATCCAGACCACCCATACCGTGGAGGTAGCATTCGACGGTCCGGACCCAGAGGTACTGAAATCTCTTGCTTCGCAGGCTGAGGCAATCATGCGTAAATGCCGCTATGTGGATCCGCAGTCAGTGGAAAACGACTGGCGACCAATGGGCAAGAGTGTTGAAATCCACTATGCCGAGATGGATGCCCGCCGTGCCGGAATCAACCGTTCCGACATCGGAAATTCCTTCCAGGCAGTAGGCGACGGTATGACCTGCGGTGTCATCAACGACCAGGACAATCAGGTGCTCATCAATTTCAGAGTTCGTAATGCAGATGGTTCCAAGATTAAGGACATCAGCGATATTCCTGCTTGGGCACAGATGAACGTCAACACGGGAGCCATCGATCCTGCCAAGGCGATGATGGGTACCAAGGCGATTTCTGAGATGGCAGACAATATGGTGAAATCTACCCCATTGAGCAGTATCACCAATAATAATAACCTGGGTTGGGAAGAACAGATGATACGCAGAGTAGATGGACAGCGACATATTGAGGCTGAATGCGACCCTGACTTTGAACAGTGGGCTGCTACCCCAAGCAAGGTGTTGGAGAGCATCAAGCCAGAGATTGAGAAGATTCATCTGCCTGAAGGCTATTCGATGAAGTGGATTGGTGAACAGGAAGCACAGTCTTCATCTACCGACAACCTCATCAAGTACAGTCCGCTCACGATGTTCATCATCCTTTCTATCCTCCTGCTGCTCTTCGGCAAGTGGAAGAAGGTGATCCTCATCCTGATGTGTTTCCCATTCACCCTGTGCGGTATTGCTCCAGCCCTGTTGCTGAGCGGTTCGCCATTTACCTTTATGGCGATTATCGGTTTCATGGGTCTGATGGGTATGATGGTGAAGAATGGTATTGTGCTGGTGGATGAAATCACCCGACTTACCAACGAGGGAATGCATCCTTACGATGCCGTGGTGAATGCCACCGTGAGCAGAACCCGTCCGGTAATCATGGCGAGTCTGACCACCATCCTGGGTATGTTGCCTCTTATCACCGACCCTATGTATTCGGCAATGGCAGTTACCATCATGAGTGGTCTGGCTATGGGTACCATCATCACCCTTGCCCTTCTGCCACTGTTCTATACCGCATTTTATCATATATCAAAGCCAAAGTTGTCATGAAGAAAATATTAGTATTTATTGGTTTAATAAGTTGTTTTGTTAGTTATGCGCAGCAGCCGGGGAGCATCAAACTCTCCCAGGCTGTCTGCCATCAGCTTGCTTTGCAAAACAGCGAAGACATCAGGAAACAGGGCAATGCCTTGCAGCAGGCAGTACTCGACCAGGAGATAGCCAAGGCGAGCTATATGCCTGATATTGATGCCAGCCTGATGGATGTTCTGATGAAGGATACCAAGATTTCTGATGCCATGACCCTGCAGATGAAGGGTACCTATATGGCAGGAATCTCGCTTACCTTGCCTGTTTATACCGGCGGTCAGCTGACCACGGGTAATAAGTTGGCACAGGTGGGGGTGGAAGTTCAGAAAATTCAGCAGGAGAAGACCCGCAGAGATGTGCTCTATGATGCCGACAAGGCTTATTTCTCTTATCTTGCCGTAAGAAGCAAGGTGAATATGCTTGAAGCTTATATGATGCAGATGGATTCTCTTGCCTCAATGATTAAGCTCTCGGTGGGCGTAGAGATGGCAACCAACAGCGATTTGCTGCGTATCGATGCCAAGCGTTCACAGATAGAGTATAATCTGAAGAAAGCAAGAAATGGAGTGGAACTGTGCCGCATGTCGCTTTGTGCATCGCTGGGACTGGACTTGAAGACCCTGCTGGATGTAGACGACAAGGATCTGGCATCTATCACCTCTCCATCTGTTGATCCATCCATCGTATCAGCCAATACCTCCTTGACTTCCCGTCCAGAATACCAGCTCTTGCAGCAGGGCATCAAGGCGAAGGAACTGGAGATCAGGAAGGCACGAGCCGGCTACCTGCCAACCGTGGCACTTGTAGCCCAGTATTCCCAATATGGTTGGGCATATATGAAAGGTCAGCAGGAGGGTTACTCCTACAAGAGTGAGATTTCCGGTGGTGCTCCGGTGCTGATGGCAACCGTGTCTGTGCCTTTGTGGCATTGGGGCAAGGAGGCGAAGCGCATCAGAAAGGCTAAGTTTGACTTGCAGAATGCCCAGCTCGACTTGCAGAAGAATGCCCGATTGCTCGGCATCCAGAACCAGCAGGCATTGCTCAATGTGCAGGACAGTTACCGCCTCATCGAAACAGCCGAGCGTGGACTGACCCAAGCCACCGACAACCTGAAGAATCTGCGATTGCGTTTTGATAATTCCATGGCTACCCTTACCGATCTTCTCGATGCCCACAGTCAGTGGCAGGAAGCTTCGAGTAACCTGATAGAGGCAAAGACACAATATAAGATTTATGAGAGTGAATATAAGAAACTGATGGGTGAATAAACTAAAAGTTTGATTATCATGAAAAAGAATAGAATCTTATCGATAGTTTTTGTATCTTCAGCATTGTTGTGTTATCAGCCTGCCTTTGCCCAGCAAAAGCAGGCTGGCAAGGCTACACAGCAGCTTCTTCCGTATCAAAATCCGATATTGACGGCTGAGGCCAGGGCAGAAGATCTGCTGTCTCGTCTTACATTGGAAGAGAAAACCCAACTGATGATGGATAATTCTCCTGCCATATCGAGATTGGGAATTCCACAATTCCAATGGTGGAACGAGGCATTGCATGGTGTGGCACGCAATGGTTATGCCACCGTTTTCCCGGCAACCATAGGTATGGCTGCTTCATTTGATGATGAACTGCTGTATCAGGTGTTTACGGCTGTAAGTGATGAGGCTAGAGCCAAGGCGCAGGAGGCTAAGCTGTCCGGCGACATCAAGCGCTACCAGAGTCTGAGCTTCTGGACTCCTAATATCAACATCTTCCGTGATCCAAGATGGGGTAGAGGACAGGAAACCTATGGTGAAGATCCTTATCTCACCACGAGGATGGGACTGGCTGTGGTGAATGGTCTGCAGGGACAGAGCATGGATGGAAAGCCGCTGGCAGCATCTTCATCTGACAAGAGTGGAAACTACATGAAACTTCTGGCTTGTGCCAAGCATTTTGCGGTGCATAGCGGTCCGGAATGGAATCGTCATCAATTCAACATCGAGAACTTACCCCAGCGAGATTTATGGGAAACCTATCTGCCTGCTTTCAAATCGCTGGTACAGGATGCCCATGTGGCAGAGGTGATGTGCGCCTATCAGCGAATAGACGGTGCTCCTTGCTGCAGTAATGCCCAGTTGGAGCGTCATATCCTGAGAGATGAATGGGGCTTCAAGGGCTTGATTGCTTCGGATTGCGGTGCCATCCGTGACTTTTTTGCTCCAGGATGCCACGGAACGGCAGGTTCGCAGGCTGAGGCTACAGCTCAAGCCATCGGTGCCGGAACGGATGTGGAGTGCGGTGCGGTTTATGCTTCTTTGCCTGAGGCTGTTTCCAAGGGACTTATCTCGGAAGAAAAGGTGAACGAGAGCCTGAAAAGACTGCTGGTTGCCCGTTTCCGACTCGGTGATTTTGATGAGGACGACAAGGTGGGATGGACGCAGATTCCTCAGAACGTAGTTGCCTGTCAGGCGCATAAGAATCTGGCATTGAAGATGGCTGAAGAAAGCATCGTTCTCCTGCAGAATAAAAATCATCTCTTGCCTCTCAATAAGAATCAGAAAATTGTGGTGATGGGACCTAATGCCAACGATTCCGTGATGTTGTGGGGCAACTATTCGGGTACTCCAACCCAGTCTGTCACGATTCTTCAGGGCATCAGAGACTATGCCCGATATATTCCTGCATGTACCTTAACAAGAAGCGAAGTTTCAGAAAGCAAATTCAATCTTTTTGGTACCATGAAGGCTTCCTATTGGAACAATATCGATATGGAAGGCACTCCTGCTGCTACTGCCGAATTCAAGACTCCTATCAATTTAAGCAACGGCGGTAATACTGTTTTTGCACCAGGGGTGAATCTCACCGATTTTACTGCCCGATATGAAGGAACCTTTGTGCCTGATGCTGATGAGACTTTGAATTTCAATCTTGGCTGTGATGATGGCTACCGACTTATCATTAATGGCGATACGTTGGCAAGTATCTGGAAGAAACGAACCAAAGTGCAAAACCTGACCAGGCAGCTGGAAGTAAAGAAGGGCATCCCGGTGAAGGTGCAGATAGATTACCTGCAAAGAACGGGTATGGCTGTGATGCAGTTTGATGTACAGAAGAAATATATTCCTTCTGAGTCACAGATATTGAATGAGGTAGGAGATGCTGATGTCGTGGTTTTCGTGGGCGGTATTTCTCCAAGTCTGGAGGGTGAGGAGATGAGTGTTTCTGAACCAGGCTTCAAAGGTGGCGACCGTACGGATATTGAATTGCCGATGGCACAGCGCAAGATTCTGGAAATGTTGCACAAGGCAGGCAAGCATGTGGTGTTCATTAACTGTTCGGGTAGTGCCATTGCGATGACTCCGGAAACCGAGAATGTGGAATCCATCCTCCAGGTATGGTATCCGGGCGAGCAGGGTGGTGAAGCTGTAGCCAAGGTGCTCTTTGGCGAGGTAAATCCATCGGGTAAGCTTCCTGTCACCTTCTACCGGAGTGTGAACGATTTGCCAGATTTCCTCGATTATTCGATGAAGAATCGCACCTATCGTTATTTCAAGGGAGAAGCATTGTTTCCATTCGGTCACGGATTGAGCTATACAACCTTTGAATATGGAAAGCCTAAGTTGAAGCAGAGTAGAAAAGGTGATAGCAAACTCACTTTCCGTCTCTCTAATACCGGTAAGCGAGAGGGAGAGGAAGTGGCTCAGGTATATATCAGACGAATGGATGATGCGGAGGGGCCTATCCAAAGCCTGAAGGCTTTTAAGCGAATCAGACTTCAGGCAGGAGAAGCCAGAAACATCAGTATTTCTCTTCCTAGAAAAAGCTTCGAGACATGGGATGCGCAGACCAATACCATGAGAGTGTTGCCGGGAGCCTATCAGCTGTTTGTCGGCGGCTCAAGCAAGGAGGCAAAAAAGAACAATATCATTATAAACATTCAATAACCAAGCAAAATGAACAAGGTATTTTTAAAAAAGTCATTAAGACCATTGGGTTATATGGTTTTTGCAGTTTCATTATTCTCTGCATTACCAGTGCATGCACAGTATAGAGAACTGGCTCCTATCCATCTTTACAAAGGACCTGTTCCTGGAACGGAAGACAGACGTTTGGATAATGAGATTGCCATCAGAATGGGTAAGGATACTATATTATATAATGTAGAAAATCCTACCATCACTCCTTTCATTCCAGACCCGGATAAGTCGAAGGGTATGGCGATGTTGGTATGTCCTGGTGGCGGTTATCAGACGCTCTCTATCACCAGTGAAGGTTCTCGTGTTTGCCGATGGTTGGCAGAACATGGTATCACAGCCTTTCTGTTGAAGTATCGCATCGACTATCTGCTTGAAACCAAGGCAGATTATCAGAAGATATTCAATGCTCAGTTTGTGGATACAGCCAAGGACAATAAGGCCATCGATCCTACCGAGAGCGAGGCGGGTAAGCTTGCCAAGAAGTATAACACGCCGCATTCTACTCCTAACTGTGTGGATTTCGCAATTGCTGATGCCAAGAAGGCATTGAGCTATATCCGTCAGCATGCTGATGAATTTGGTGTTCGCCCTGGGCATCTTGGAATGATGGGATTCTCTGCAGGAGCTCGAGTTACCTGGAATGTAGAATATGATCATACGCCAGAAACCCGTCCGGATGTGATTGCTGCCATTTATTGCGGAATACCTAAGGATACGTTGCCAAAGGATCCTGTTCCTTTCTTTGCTGCTGCTCCGCAGTTGGATATCTATCCGGATCCTACAGCTTATAATCTCTTCCAGTTGTGGTATAATGCCAAGATTCCTGCAGAGTTGCATTATTTCAGTCATGCCACTCATGGTTTCGGCTTGAAGAGCAGAACCAACCATACCAACATCTGGATCAAGATGTTTTATAACTTCTTGATCAATAATGGATTTATTGGTGGAGCTTATTTGGATTAAGTACGATAAAAGTTTTTTAGTATGACAATAAAAAAAGGTAAACACTTCAAATGGTGTTTACCTTTTTTATTGTCTTGTTCTTACAACTTTGTAAGTTCTCTATTCATTACCATCCTGGATTCTGAATGGTGGCTTTATTGATTTCAGTCTCAATGCGAGGATAAGGGAGCAACTTGTGCTTATCCTTGAATCCGGCTGAGGAGTTTGTCCAAGCCTGCTTGTTTACCTTACCATTGCCGGCATAGTCGGTAGCTGTATAAGAATGTACCTCCTTGCCCTGGTTGGCCAATAGGGTAGGTGCATCGCCCCAACGCTGGATATCGAGGTAGCGGATACCTTCACCGCAAAGTTCCATACGCTTTTCCTTCTTGATGTCGTCAAGGGTGACAGATGACTTGAGAGGAGCCTGAGCACGAGTGCGTACTTCGTTTACATATTTGGTTGCTGTGGCGTTATCGGTTTCTACCAGACATTCCGCAGCTAGGAGCAGAACTTCTGCCAGGCGGGTATGGCGCTGTGTGATGCATGCCATCATCGGATAGGCAAACTCATAGATGTCGTCTTCTAATCTGAGGCGGTTCTTCCAGCACCAGATACCGTCAGAACCAGGCTGGGTAACTACATCAGCATACTGTAAGATGCCAGACATCAACATCTGTACACCTGTCTTCAGGAAGGAAGTGGTGCGGTAACCCCAGCCACCTTTTCCGTCGTCTGCTACGAAAACATCAAGTAATTCCTGGCGTGGATTGAAGTATCCCCATGTGTTGGTTGCCATGCCGGCATTGTCAAGACCGCCCATCTGATGATTGGCATCGAATGCTCCCAGATAATAAGCGTTGAAGCCGCGATAACCATGAATGAAGACATTAGAGTTGTACCAACCTTCGCAGCTCCAGATATAGTTAGGGTCGCGTGGTGTCTGAGCTTCCAGAATATTCTCACAGCAGTTGTTGGATGTGGTACGGGTAATCAAACTCAGATCACCATCCCAGAGCTTGTACAGCTTGCTGTTGATCACCTCTTGGAACTCTTTGGCTGCTGCAGCCTTGTCGCCCTGCCACAATAATGCCTTGCCCAACCATACGGTGGCAGCACTGCTTGTGATACGCTGACCGGTAGTCTTGTCGTTTACGTCAGTCTTGGTAGGCAGTTTCTGCTTGGCGTAAGTAAAGTCCTCAACCGCCAGCTTCAACAATTCACCAGGCTTGCTTGGACCCTGTGAGTATTCTCCATTTTTCAATACGTGGTCTAAGCATGGAGGTGTGCCCCAGAGAGCTGCCAGATAGAAGTTAGCCCAGCCACGCAGGAAATGTGCCTCTGCTACGCAGCGTGTCTTGCCTTCTGTATCTGGTTCAACATTGTTGATGATCAGGTTGCTGTAATATACTACCTTATAAAGATATTCGTAACCTGCAACGATGTAATCATTGTCTGAGTTGAATGTATATTCATTCAGTTGCTCCAGATTAGCATCCATATTTCGGTTTACACCGCCAGCCCAGAAGTCATCAGACAGTGCATCGAGTAATACGAAGAATTTTCCGTATCCCGACATCCACTGATAGTATGTCTCTGCAATTCCACTTAGTGCCTGATCGTCAGTCTTATAATACTCTTCCTTGGTACTGATGTTGCCATTCTGAGGAATATCCAACTCGTCTGTACAAGCAGAAAGTCCTAATGCCATAGCGCAACCAGCGATGGCGGTCAGCATCCAATGGTTATAATTGTTCTTTTTCATAATTCATTCATTTTTAGTCTTTGTCATTAGAAATCGATGTTGAAGCCCAGTACCACCTTCTTTGAGCTAGGATAACTGCCCTTATCTACGCCCATAGCACAGTAGGTAAGTGGCGAAATTTCAGGGTCGAGTCCTGGATAGCTTGTAAAGGTGAAGAAGTCCTCCAGTGAACAGTAGAGACGAAGGTTCTCGATGAAGCGTGTCTTGCGAAGCAAAGCTTTAGGCACGGTGTATCCCAGCTGAATCTGCTTGATCTTGAAATAGCTTGCATCATAAACCATTGCGCTGGATAAGAGATACTTGTCCATGTTGTTCATACCTGCACGTGGCTTCGCAGCTTCACTGCCAGCTGTAGTCCAACGACCGTCGTAGAAAACTTCTTTTAAGCGGTTGTTGAGGGCGGCCTCCTTGCTTGTCATCTGCAGGTAGTTATGATTGCCGTAAGAACCTGAACCGAATACCAGCAGGTCGATGCCTTTCCAGGCAGCGGTTAAGGTGATACCGTATGTGAACTTTGGCAGTGCATTGCCCAAATCAGTCATATCGCCGTCATCACCTGCGGTTCCACTATTGTCGAGGTCTGCAAAGATAGGATCACCAGTAGCAGGATCTACTCCCTCAAACTTGTAGCCACGGAAGTAGTAAGCTGCATGTCCCTTCTCAAAATATGTAGGGTATTTATAATATCCATCGGTCGTTGCACCTTGAATACGGCTCAATGATGGATCGAGGAAGGTTACTTCATTGTGAAGTGTTGCCAGGTTGCCACGAATACTATACTGGAAATCTTTGCCGATATGGTCGCGCCAGCCAAGCTCGAACTCCCAACCCTTGTTCTCTACATCGCCAGCATTTACTACTGGCATCTTGCCACCGAGGGTAAATGTAGGACGGGTACCTCCAACCAGAAGATCCTTAGTCTTCTTCACATAGTAGTCGATGCCGAAATTCATTCTTCCGCCAAAGGCACGTCCATCAAGACCAAGGTCTATCTGATCTGAAGTTTCCCATTTCAAGTCAGGATTACCCACTGTTGACGGGTTGGTTCCTGTGATGTAGTTATATCCACCATTGGTAACAATTGTGGTAGAATACAGATAATTGCCCAGGGAAGCCAAAGAACCGTTTTGTCCCCAGGAAGCACGGAACTTCAAACTTTGGATGGCATTCTGCAATGGTTCCCAGAACTTTTCCTGACTGATGGTCCAACCTGCTGATACGGCAGGGAAGTAGCCCCAGCGATTGTTCTTTGGTAACATCGACAAATCGGCAGCATCGGCACGGAGAGATGCCTGCAACATATAGCGACCTTTATAGTCATAGCCTATGCGTCCGAAATATGAGTACTTTGCCGATTTGTATTTTTCACCTCTAACCATACGGGTAGAAGTAGAGGAAGCATAGTTTGGATAGAAGAAACCATCTGCATCTTTGCGGACTGCATCTTCACCGTTAGGCTGTAATGTTACGCCGGTTTCATCATGCTCATTCTTCTGGAAAGACATACCTGCCATTGCTGTGAGGGTATGTGCATCTGCAAAGGTATGAGTAAAGTTGGCGAAGTTCTCCCACTGATAATAGATGCTGTTCTCGCAGAGGGATACAGCCTGTGCATAATCCAGATTGCGCTCTGTGTTGGCATAATATGGATGCTCGGCGGCATGATAGCTGGAGGAAGAAAGACCATAACCGAAACGGCTGGTAAATACGAGCCCTTTGAACAGGTTGATGTCTGCAAAGACACTTCCTGATACTCGGAATCCGTCAACATCTACCACCTTGCGGTCGCGGTTGATGAGTGGGTTGATGGCATCTCCGGTTACGATATCTGATACACCATAGTAATTGCCATTGGAATCTTTGCTCAACTTCTTGCCACTATCCAACAGTTTCTGAACATGAGATGGCAATGTGCTGCCATAGGTGACTGGGGTGAGTGGATCCATGTTTAATGCACCGAAGATGAGGCCGGTTCCAAA
Organism: uncultured Prevotella sp.; assembly: GCA_934196725.1. GTDB lineage: Bacteria > Bacteroidota > Bacteroidia > Bacteroidales > Bacteroidaceae > Prevotella. Next base: position 6,960 of record CAKPWR010000008.1, on the reverse strand, counting down.
TTCACCGGTTTCTACTTCACCACGCTCAAAGCGGTCGATATTGTTGGTTGTTCCGACATTGAGCCAAGGGCGCATGCGGTAGTTGGCATTGATGGTACCTGCCAAGCGGTTGTAGCGGTCGGCATCACCCTTGATAACACCATCGTCCTTCATGTGAGATAAGGATACGAAGTAAGCTCCCTTATCGTTGCCGCCTGATACACTCAGATTGTGTTTCATCAGCTTGCTGTCCTCGAAAGTCGCATCAATCCAGTCGGTTGAGGTTCCTTTCACCCAGTTGGCTTCCAAAGCTTCACGTGTCTTTACACCACTCTCTGACATATAATTAATGTATTCCTCTGCATTGAGGAGTCGTAGCTTATTGCATACGCTCTGTGATGCCCATTGAAATTCGTAAGAGATTCGGGCATTACCAGTCTTACCTTTCTTGGTTGTGATGAGAACAACACCATTACCTGCTTCGGCACCATAGATGGCAGCAGAGGCGGCATCTTTCAGTACCTCCATACTCTCTATCGTGTTAGGGTCCAGGTTGGCAATGTTTGAAAGACGGATACCATCTACAACATAAAGAGGTTCACATGTACCATTAGAGGATACACCGCGAACACGGATAGTTGGTGATTTTCCTGGAGAATTGGCTCCGATGACCTGTACACCTGCAGTCTTTCCCTGAAGAGCCGACTGGGCATTCGACAAAGTGCGATGCTCCATGTCTTCAGACTTTACCTGACTGATGGCACCCGTAACCGAACTCTTTTTCTGGACACCGTAGCCCACAACGACTACGTCTTCCAAAAGTTCGCTTGCTTCCTTCAGGGTAATCTTCATCTTGTCTGAAGCAGATAACTCTTGCGTCTTGTAACCCACATACGAGAAAACGAGTACGGCATTTTTTTGCTTGGTTGTAAGGGTAAAATTACCATCAAGATCGGTAATCGCACCATTGCTGGTACCTTTTTCCATTACACTACCACCAATAATAGGTTCTCCCATCTGATCTGTGATTTTGCCGGTCACTTTTGTTTGTGCCGTGGCAGAAGTCAAACAGAACACCAGCCCTGCAGTGAGAGCAATCCAACGACCAGACATCATCGAATTTGTTCGACGGTCAAGTCTTTTAGTTTTTTGGTTTTTATTCATATTCTGATTGTTAATTAATAAGTAAATTATGATGTTTATCTGGTTGCAAAGATAAGTAAAAAAGTTAATACGTCCAAAATACATAATAGCTTTTATTAAAGAATTAACGTTTATTTGTTCAATTTTATTCCGTTTAATATACAGAATATATGTTTTGTTAAAAAAAAAGTATGTTTTTCGTGAGTAATTAACGAGTTCTTAATGGTCATATTATGGCCTGAATTGTGTTTCTAGATAGAAATGACAGAATGCTTATTTGAGGTGGGGTTAACTAAAATTAGAATAATTTTCGCTCTATTAGGAGCCTTGGTTCGAAATTATGTTGTATCTTTGTATGCAAAAAAAATAAATATGATTAGACATAACTTACCGGAGTTGCCACCAGAGCAATTCAAGAAGATGCAAGAACTGTTTGACCATGGTGCTGAGCTTTATTATCCCAATATGAGTGTAGAGGTAGTTATTCTTGGCTATCACGAACGTTCTTTGAAAGTATTATTGGTCCGACCTTATTATTCTGAGAACTGGATTTTGCCTGGTCGTCTGGTGATGCGTACGCAGACATTGGAGGAGGCTGCCGAACAGACGGTGCGTGAACGTACCCGATTGGAAAATCTGGAATTGCATCAGTGTCGTGTTTTCAGCAAACCTGGGCGAGATCAGGATTATACCGAAGTAATTAAGCAGGAGTTGCGGGATAAGGGTTTCGTGGTAGCTGATAATAATTGGGTATTCCAGACACATGTCTCTACCTGTTTTTATGCTCTTACTGAGTATTCATTAGTGAATCCGTCTGGCGATTTTTTTAATGAGGAATGTGCTTGGCATGATATCAGTGATTTGCCAGAACTTATCTATGACCATCGTGAAATGATAGATTGTGCGATGCGAACCATACGTAAGGACTCTTATTTCCGTCCTCTTGGATATAGCTTGCTTCCTGAAAAATTTACGCTTCCAGATATTCACGCTCTTTATGAGACGATTTTGAACCGCAAACTCGATCAGCGTAACTTTGCCAAGAAGCTCACGAATCTCGGCTTGATAAAAAAAATGGTGGAACGCCTGCATATCGGCGCCCACCGTTCACCTTATTTATATATATTTGATAAGGCTAAATATGACGAACTGCTGGAAAAGAACGATGCTGTAATTATTTAGAGCTGTTCTTTCCGGCACGCTCACGCTCTGTCTCACCACGTTTCCAATCGTAGAACCGTTGCATCAATTCTATCTGTTCACGGTTAGGAACGTTGATGAGAGAGGCGCCATTGCAGAATTTCATGGTCGTTGGCTTATCCTTGTCAAAGGATGGCCAGTAAGGTAATCCTGGTGCATTCGGATTCATCGTCTTGGCGAAATTCACCCAGTACATCTGCATGATTTCACTCACTGCCAGCTCAATGTTGAATCTGCCTTTCTTATTCTTCTTTTTGAACTGGTCGTTGATGTAGTAGAGATCATCTACATGTGATACGCCATGTCGTTTCTTGCCTCCCACATTGCTGAATCGGGAAGGCTGTGAAAGATACGCTGCATATACAGGACTCTTGCCCGTCTTGCTCTGAAGGCAAGCCCATGCATACGATGGCCAACCGAATGCGGTATCGCGGAACAAATCACCATAAGAGGTATAGGTCTCATCCGTATTGTTGCCGGGATATAGCTTCATCACTTCGGGCGCAAACTTTTCGAAAGTCTGTTCTACATATTTCTTATATTGATCTACAGGCATTGGCCAGGCCCACAAGGCTCCTTCATCGCTATTGGTCATGATCATGACTGGTACATCGTTGTAGTCGCCTCTTTCATATTGACGATATTGGTCACCAGCAATGACGTAACCATCTACACATGGCCAGAAATCGTAAAATCCTACGCTGTCGCCCACTAGGCTGAGGGCATCCATCTGGCGCAACTGTTTGAGTGATTTCTTCCCCAAAAACTTCTGGAATTTGATTCCCTGCTGCTCTGCTCCTTTTTGGGAGGCATTCACCACATGACTCTTGCGGTAATCAGCGTATGGACTCATGGAACCACCACTCTGGCAAATTGCTGCCCGGAAAAGTCCTTTGGCTAGTGGGGAGGAACAGAGAGTGGCAACGCTCATACCGCCAGCTGATTCACCGAAGATGGTTACTTTCTGTGGGTCACCACCAAAAGATGCAATATTGCGCTGAATCCATTTCAAGGCATATACCTGGTCGAGTAAACCGTAATTGCCGGAATGTCCGTTCTTCGACTCTTTGGTCAGTTCCGGATGAGCCATGAATCCTAAGACGCCTGCACGATATTCTATACATACCACTACTAATCCTTTTTTGGCAAGATTACTCCAGTCGTACTGTGCATAATGTTCTGTCTGGAATCCACCCCCATGTATCCATACCATCACAGGGAGCTGCTCATCTTTACGGGTAGCAGGAGTTGTTACTGATAGGTATAAGCAGTCTTCGCTCATGACAGGCTTGGTACCATCACGACGGGAAGGTTGTGGAATCCATGGTCCCCACTGGTCACATTTTCTCGTTCCTTCCCAGGCTTTTGCTGGTTGCGGCTCGCGCCAACGCAAATTCTTTACTGGTGGAGCTGCGTATGGGATGGCCTTGTAAAGAGCCAGGTCATTGCCATTCAGTACACCTTCTACATCACCTGTTTCTACGTGCGTTCGAACCAGGGGTTGCGCCCAACTGTTTATACTCATTAGCGCTAAGAGTATCAATACCATTTTCTTCATATTCTTTTCGGTTTCAGATTAGAAATTGTATAGCAAATATATTTATTTTGTTTATTCTGTATATCATTATATTCCATAATCATTCTATTTGATGTTGGTCTGACTATGGATTCATTTTTGTTGCAAAGATACAAAAAAACAAGGTAAATACGTAAAAAATACGTTTTAAAAATTCTAAAGAAACTTAAATACGTAAATAAAGCAAAAAGTCCAGTTTTGCTAATGTATATAGCTAAAACGTATAAGTGACAGAATGATAGAAGGTTAATATATGAATAGTACGTAATAGTTTGGAAATGGTACTTAGTGTGTAATATGAAGATAACTCTCTTTTTTCCTCATTTTCCGGGTGTTTTTGCCTGATTTTCTTTCTTAGGAATATTCCTCTTTTACTAATAAATGTTATATTCCCGCCATTCCTTTCCAAAATTATTTGTTCTCTCCCGAATTTACTGTACTTTTGCAGAATGTATCTGATTAAAGATTAAAAGTGTGATTCAAAATAAGGTATAGATTATGCAATACAAGAATATCATATTTGACTTAGGTAATGTCTTGGTGAAGCTCAATCCGGAAGGATGCATCGGGGCTTTCAAGGCGATAGGAATGGGGGAGTTGGTTGATCCGAATCCTCAGAGTGAGGGAATGAAGCTGATGAGCAAGCTGGGTGTGGGAATGATTACCACCGAGGAGTTCTGCGATGCAGCCAGTGAGTTGACTGGAGCTGATGTGACGAATGAAGACATCATCGATGCTGCCAACAAGATGCTGGTGGTGATTCCTGATGAGAAAAAGGAGCGACTCCTGCAGTTGAAGAAGGCTGGCTATCGCCTCTTCCTCTTGAGCAATACCATTGATATACATTGGGATTATTGCGTGGAGCGTCTCTTCCCTTATCAGAACCATGGGGTAGAGGATTATTTCGAGCACTGTTTCCTCTCTCAGCGAATGCATCTGGCTAAGCCTGATGCCCGTATTTATGAGGAGGTAATCCGGCAGGCGAACATCCATCCCGTCGAAACTCTCTTCATCGACGATTTGAAGGAAAACTGTGAGGCTGCCGAGAAGCTGGGCATCCATACTTTCCAGAACGTGAAGTTCGATGATTGGCTTGTACTTCGATTCTGACATACCCGTCAGAATCGAAGCTTTTGTCAAATGCCATTAGGCTGATTTGTCAAATGATACCAGCTGGTTTATCAAATGATACCAGGTAATTTATCAAACGATGTGAGGCAGGCATAGAGCGGAACGTTGATCATCCAGTCTTGATCCTTATAGGGAAGCATGGAGTAGCGGAGTCCCTTCAGTTCCGGATTGTTGGTGATGAATGTCCTGAGAGATTTCGCCTTGACGTTCACCTCTGCCTTTACTTCAATCGGTATAACCCGGTCGTGCCATTGGGCTAGGAAATCAATCTCTATTGTGGAATTATCCACAGCATGATAGTATAATGAAATATCCTGGCTCTTCAGCTGGGTGAAGACATATAATTCCGTGAAGGCTCCTTTGTATTCAGAGAAAATGCCATCTCCTACCAGCATCGATTCTGCTGAAGTCTCTGCCATCGCTCCCATCAGTCCCACATCGAGCATGAAGAGTTTGAAGGCGTTAAGGTCTTCATAGAATTTGAAAGGAAGGCGCGGGGTATTGACTCTCTGAACCTTATATGCCAGTCCTGCATCTATCAGCCATTGGATGGCCAGTTCGAAATCTGCGGCTCTGGCACTTTTCTTCACGGCTCCATAGATGAACTTCTTGTTCTCTTTGGCAAGTTGCGCTGGAATACTATCCCACACCATGTTAATGCGAGGCACTTCTCGGTCTGGTGCGTGTTTCGAGAAATCTCGGCGATAGTCTTGTATAATCTGTTTCTGGATGGAACGCACTTCTTGCAGCCCCTTTTGCTCTACATGGGCGAGTACGGCGGCTGGCATTCCTCCTACATAATAATATTGTCGCAGCAGGCTGATCAATTCTGTTTCCAGTAAATTGATGACGTTCCAATTTCCTTCTTTCAGGATGCTTGCCAGCTTCGCTTTTCCCATGGCATCGAGGAATTCGATGAAGTTCATTGGATAGAGACGCAGCTCTTCCACTTTTCCTACAGGGTATGATACCCCGCTATGGAGTGATATTCCCAGTAGGGATCCTGCCACGATGATATGAATATCAGGAGCATCCTCGCAAAAGAACTTTAAAGCTTCTAATGCTTGGGGACAATCCTGTATCTCATCGAGTACCATAAGGGTATCGTTGGGGGTAATATCTACCTGGCTGATGGCGGAGAGTGCCATCAGCATATCAGCAGTTGTGCCACCTTTTTCAAACACTTCTGCTGCCTTCTGATTTCTGTCGAGACTGAAGAATGCAAGCTTTTTATATTCTCTTTTTCCGAATTCTTGTAGGATGTAGGTCTTGCCTACTTGTCTTGCTCCGTTGAGAATCAGAGGCTTATGGCTTTGCTTATTCTTCCATTCTACGAGTTTATTATAGATGCTTCTTTCCATGATTTACACTTTTTCTGATGAATAATCGCATAAACTCCACACTTTTTCTAACGAATATCTGTAGATGTTCACACTTTTTCTGATGAATAATCGGAAGTTTTACACACTTTTTCTAACGAATAACGGAACAAAGATACATTTTTTCTAACGAATAACCAAGGAAAAGGCAGACTTTTTCTCTTTTTCTATTAAAACTTAATATTTGTTATACATTGAGGATAATTCGCTTTTTCCAATAAAATGTTATACCTTTGCCAACTCATAATAACTAACATACAATATCAAAATGAATTTTTACAAGACATTAGGATTGAAAAACAGCCGTATTGACGTGGCTGATGCCTTGCGAGGATTGGCAGTGGCAGGTATTATTCTCTATCACTCCGTGGAGCATTTCAATATGTACGATGGAAGCATAGCGCATGCTTATACGCTGGGGTGTGATGATTGGATGGCAGATGTGCTGGCTTTGCTGCTGTCGGGAAAGATGTATGGCATCTTTGCCCTGCTCTTCGGATTGAGTTTCTTCATCATGAACGATAACCAGCAGCAGCGGGGAAATTGCTTTTC
>CAKPWR010000007.1 GCA_934196725.1 uncultured Prevotella sp. | reverse complement strand
CTTCATTTGCTTGAGATGTTGTATTTCTCAAAAGCGAGTGCAAAAGTACGAACATTTTCCGAAACCACCAAATATTTTCAAGAAAAAGTTTAGAAATTAACAGTAATTTAACACTTTCGCAGTATTTATCGTATTTTTCCTGATATTTCACTTTATTATATACATGCAGGCTGTGCGCATGCGTGCGGGCGCACACTCATTGTTACTATTCATAAAATGTTATTTAAAAAATGACATTTCCTTGGTATTTACATATATTATTCGTATTTTTGCCGTATCAAAGCATAATAATAGAAAGGTTTATACAATAAATACATATCACATCATGAAGATAATAGTATCAGAGGAAATAGAATCAGTCTGCCCTACTTTTGTTGGAGCATGCGTGGAAGCTAGAGTAACAAACACCCCATACAGCAAAGAGCTATGGGATGAAATCAATGCACTAGGTGAGAAATACAAAGAAACGCTCACCACAGAGTCACTGAAAGAGATAAGCGGAATTGCAGCAACCCGAAAAGTTTATCGTGCTTGTGGCAAGGACCCATCCCGTTACCGTCCGGCTTCAGAAGCCCTTATCCGAAGAATGCTGCAGGGCAAGGAACTCTATCAAAGAGATACGCTGGTGGATTTGGTTAATCTGGCGAGCATCGCATACGGTTACAGTATCGGTGGTTTCGATGCCGACAAGTTTGAAGGAGATACGCTGACACTAGGTGTCGGGAAGGCAGACGAACCTTACGAAGGTATCGGAAGAGGCATGATCAATATCGAAGGTCTTCCTGTTTATCGGGACAAGATTGGCGGCGTGGGAACTCCTACCAGCGACAACGAACGAACCAAGATGACCATTGACACGACCCATCTAGTGGTTCTCATCAACGGATATGATGGAGATGAGCAGCACGTGCGCGAGAATGCCGAGTTCATTCTGGACCTTCTGAAGAAATACTGTAAAAGCCACGAAGGGAGCTATTTTATTTACCAATAGAATAAAATCTCTCCGTAGCAGAGAAAATTACGTCGGGACGTTTCAATCTGTGCCTTTCCATGGCAAAACATTGCCCTTACTGGAGCAATATTTTGCCATGGAAAGGCACTTTTCGTTACATCGGGATACATTATATTCAATAACTACAAGGAAGAAGAAAGATACGGAAGAATTCCCCAAACACTCTTCACTCTTCACATTTTACGCTTAAGCATCTGTAAACCAGGCGATTCAATGGGTGAAGAGTGAAGCTGTCTCTTCACCACTCTTCACCCACTCTTCACCCCAATGGATTTTCATACAGCTTAGCAGAGAGATAATTCTGAGCTTCTTTTAAAACTGGAATAAGGCTTAAGTAAACTTTAATAGAGCCATAAGTAAAGTTTATCTAAGGCTCAAAACAAGCCCAAAGATAACTTGTTCTAAAAACAAAAGAAACTTAAAACAAACCTAATAGAAGCTTAAAACAAAAACACTAGAAAGGCTTAGAGTGAGCCATAATAGAAGCCAAGGACAAGCCATGATAGAAGCCGCTTACTTTTAAAAGGTGAAGAGTGGTGAAGAGTGGTGAAGAGACTGCCCCCACTCTTCACCTTCTGAAATTTCTGATTTATAGCTACTTAAGGGCTAAATGTGAAGAGTGAAGAGTATTTTTGAGTTTTATCCTCTAGTTTTTTCAAATAATAAAACAGGACAGCTATTCCCATACAAACGCAAAAAGGGGACCGGCCACCGCCAGTCCCCAAAGACGAGAGAGATATAAGTGTTGACTTGGTCAACAACGAGGCAAATCACTTTGCCTTATATCTTTAATATTATTCCTAGACAAATTATATATAAAACATCATCTAGGAATAATTCATGCATAGCAAAAGTATATTACTTATTGTCCTCAGTCCAACCAGTAGACTTAAAGCCTGTCACTCTGTAATGATAGCCAGGCTGGTCAGAACGTGAATAGGTGAAACTGATTTCATCTGTCACAGTACCAGATACAGTAGTATAAGTATTATGACCACACTTACCACTAACTGTTACCTTGTCAGTAGCTGTATCAGAGTTACCAATGAAATCATCCACATTCTCCCCACCGAAAGTATAAGCACTCATATCAATAGATACCTTAGCATTGATAGCGTAAGCCGCTTTAGTACTATAAGAACCTACACGAATCCAAGCCTTATCCTTATCATAATCGGTAGTATTGCTGAGATAGGCATAGAGAACGCCCGAAGTAGTTCCTGTACCATCAGTCTTAAAGATGAATTCAGCATCCGCAGGATTAGAAGCCCAATACTCTGCATCTGTCTTAGAAGCATCATAACCTTTCTCCACATTGATTCTGTACTGACCACCAATAGGAGCAATAGGAGTATAATCGATATCGAAATCGTCTCCCTCAGAGCATGCAGTAAACAATGCTACGAAAACAAAGCTCAAAAAATATAATATTTTCTTCATGACTTTTCGTTTATTACATTAATAATCATTACTTCTCCCACCAAAGTTTTTTGGTCAGCGAGTTTCCATTCTCTTCTACATACTTTTCAGCAGCAGAGTTATACAATGTAGTAGCTGTAGGATAAAGCAATCGCATAGGATACTCACCAGCATTCATATTGCTAGCACCTGGATCAACCAAGTTACCTAAAACATAACCATCCGACAAGTCACGCTTTAAAGCTGTTGTAGACTTACGAACTGTTATATTTGGCTGAACCTCAGGAATACCCAGACGGTTACGAGTCATCCAACCATCATAAGCATTCGCACCGGCATAAGTTACCCAATACTGCATGGCAATGCTATGAATCATATCAGACTTATCAAACTTATAAGCACCAGCCACAAAGTTGGTTCCATCAAATCCCCAACGGCTGAAACCTGCAAGAACACCCTTATTATAATACTCCTCAGCCTTTTCCGCATTACCCAGACGAGCATAAGCTTCTGCTATCATCAGTTCGCATTCAGCCTCGTTCATCAGATAAACCGCATCATTATAAGCCTGCTTCATACGAGAAGACTTTGAAATAGGAATACCACCATCATCGGACTCATCCGTAGGTGGCTTTGTTCCACAAGGAAGACCCTCGTAGCATTCATCCATGTGAGCAATCAGCTCCTCATCAGAAGAATAGCCAAGAGTAGTCTTTGCATTGGCAGTTACCTCATACAACTTGATGACACGAGGATCCTTCTTATCCAAAAGATACTCCAGGAAAGTATGGCAAGCACGAATATTCTCAGTAGTATTCAACTGACGGATATTAAACTCATAAAGAGGATTGCCCTTATTAGTACCATCTTCCCAATTTACCCAAGCGCAATCCTGCTCCAAAAGGCCACCTGCGCTAAGTAAAGACTGAATATCAGACTTATGAGCATCGAAGTCTTTGAGATACATCTTCAACTTCAAACTCTTGGCAAAGCCTGCCCAGCTATCCATACTGCCTCCCAAGAAACAGTCAACAACACCTAAAGGTGAAGCTTTCTCTGCTGCTTTAGCATCATCGAGTTTGGCAATGGCAGCATCCAGCATCTCCAGGATACCCGGATAAACTACGGTTTTGCTATCATCGAATGCAGCATGTGGATTGTTCTCGATATCAAGAGCACCTGTAAACGGAATATCGCCATAAGTATCAGTCAATACCAAGAAATTATAAGCCTGAAGTATCTTGGCAACCATCCAATAGTTCCAAGCCTTACTTTCTTCAGCAGAAGCCAAAGCTAGTTTTAAATCTTCCAGACTGTTGGCATATGTATTCTGCCAAACTGTAGTAACTGGAGGAATTGAACCTGATGTTGTTACAGCATAGTTAGCCAATGTATTATACTGGTTTGTACTATTACCCTGTGTTACATACTGGCACCAGAAATCACCAGTAATTTGCTGATAAAGACCACTGACAGCCACGATAGAACCTTCGGCAGCCGGAAGCAACTGCTTGTAGGAAGCTGTAGAAGGATAGTTTGGGTTGTAGTTGATATCCAAATAGCCAGAATCGCTACAAGAAGTAACAGTACCCATTGTCAAGACGGCTCCCAGCAATGCTGCGCTTAAAAATTTATATCTTTTCATATAAGAAATCTCCTTTAATTAAAATACAACCTTCAAGTTAATACCATAGTTGCGAGTTGACACAGAACCCATAGTCTCACCAAACTCAGAACTGATATCATTACCAAAGTTAGAAGACTCAGGGTCTATATAATTCTGATGCTTAGGAGTGATGAGCAACAAGTTGTGACCAACAAGGCTCAAAGACAACTTCTGCATCTTCAATGCGCTTGTGATTGTCTTAGGGAAATCGTATGTCAAAGCCAACTCACGAAGTTTGAAGTAAGAACGGCTTACAACGAAGTCACGACGCACCTCTGGGTTGTAGCTATAGTTACCTTGAACATAATTCATATAATTGGAAGCTACAGGAATATTATTCTCAACATACTCTCCGCCAACAATCTTTACTGAATGAGGATAGATAAACGCATCACGCTCATTGAATACGGTCTCTGTAGAGTTACCATTGAAGTGAGTGATATATGATGTCTCAGAATACATCAATCCACCCTTATGCCAGTCGCCAGTAGCAGCAAGGCTCAGGTTCTTCCACTTCAGATGTGTAGTGAAACCCATTACGAAATCAGGCTGAGAAGAGCCGAGATAATCATAGTCTGTAGTACTAGCCTGCAAGAAACCATTACCATTTACGATTCTATAACCATAATATGGACTGTTCTTATCTTGAACGGTCTTTGTTGCAGGCAACTTGAAGATACCGATAGGTTCTCCAACCTTCAAGACATAAGATACACCACGGAGAGAAGAATACTTACCTGTAGCAGTAGTACCTACAGGAATGGTATATTCATCAAGACCATCCCAAAGTTCCTTCACCTCACTCCAGTTCTTAGCGTATGTAGCACCTACACTCCACTCCCAATCCTTGGTACGGATAGGAGTAAAATTAACCATCGCCTCAATACCCTTGTTCTGAAGTTTACCTACATTACGGGTGTTAGAAGTATAACCTGTCTCAGGAGCCAAGGTAGCAGAGATAATCTGATTCTTGGTGGTACGATCATAGTAAGCCACATCGAAGCTCAAACGGTTGCCGAAGAATGTACCGCTCAAACCAAGCTCATACTCAGTTGTAATCTCTGGCTTCAATGACTTGTTTGGCAAACGGTTATACTCTGTCAAACCAGAAACACCGGAAATTGGCAGATAAGTATAGTAATACTGGGCTGGTACATAATATGAATTGGTCATATATACATCAGCATCATTACCCGTCTGACCTATAGCTGCACGAACCTTCAACAAGTCGATTTGCTTGATATTCTTCAATGCAGGAATAGCCTGATTCAGAAGTACAGACACATTGGCACCGCCATAGAAGAAGCTGTTATCTCCCATAGGAAGAGTAGAAGACCAGTCGTTACGGGCAGACAGGTTCAGGAAAGCCCAATCCTTATAACCCAACTCTATCTGTCCCAAGAGACCCAACAATCTTCTATTCCAAGAGTCAGTATCCGTAATCGAATAAGAAGACGTATTACTCAAGGAATTCCAACCTGGAATATCCAACTGCTCATTATAACCACCAACATTATCATAGTTTCTTTGGTTCAAGTTCCAACCCAAGGTTGCACCTACAGAGAAATCACCGAAAGTATGATTACCGGTCAGCAAAAGGCTGGCATCAATCTGACCACGCTGAGCACGATATTTAGAATAGTAACCCTGGTTACCTACAGTTGTACCATTACCATTTGCCTGATAAGAACCCTCGGTATAAAGAATACGTGGTTCGATGCGCTCGGTCTTATAATTGGTATAATCGCCACCGAAGCGGCCAATCACCTTGATATCCTTGGTAATATCGTATGACAACTCCAACTTACCATAAATACGGTCGTCCTGATAAGTAGAATAGAAGTTATCTACCATATAATAAGGGTTGGTAGCATACAATGTATAGTAGTTATCTACATTGTTACGCTCCAGGTTGTAGTCCTTCATATCAGTGAAACGTACATCAGAAGCACCCTGAAGCAACTCCATATACATATCACGAGAACGGCGCATATCCTTGCGAACATAGTTTAGGGACATGTCCAGATGGAATCTGTCGATATTGGCGTAGCCACGGAGTGAGAAAGTATTACGATGATAAGTATCACCATCATTAGGAGTAATACCATTAGAACTTACATTACCATAAGATGCTACAATACCCACTTTCTCATCACCATAGCGGAGAGATACGTTGTTGTTCCACTCCTTACCTACCTGATAGAAGTCACGGATATTGTTCTTAACATAAGAAAAAGGCTTGGTTAAAGTCTCGCCGTTAGAAAGACCGGTAGAACCATACCAGTGCTCACGACCATCGAGGCGAGGTCCCCAAGAACCGTTCTCCTCATTAGACCAGGAACCCCAACCTTGACCGAAGAGATTCTGGGTCATTGGCACACGAAGTACATCGGTTAATGTCAAAGAACCATCGTAAGTGATAGAAGCCTTCTTGTCACCCTGTGGTTTCTTTGTAGTAATCATGATAACACCATTGGCTGCACGGGAACCATAAAGAGCGGTAGCAGAAGCACCCTTCAATACAGTTACCGATTCAATATCCTCTGGGTTGATGTCGCCTGCACCACTACCAAAGTCAACAGAGTTATCACCCAGACGATCATTGTTGATAGGCACACCATCAACAATATACAATGGGTTGTTGCTAGAAACGGAAGAAATACCACGAATTACGACTTTCTGAGATGTACCAGTAACGCCACCACCAGAAATCTGCACACCAGCCATCTTACCCTGAAGACCACTCATCAGGGAACCAGACTTAGCCACAGTCAACTCAGAAGCGTTGGCTGTACTGGCAGCATAACCCAAAGTTTTCTCTGAACGTTTCATACCCAAGGCAGTAACAACTACCTCGTCAAGATTCTTGGAATCGGAAACTAAAACGATTTTCATTTTAGCAGAAGCCTTCACTTTCTTTGGTTCCATGCCCAAATAAGTGATTTCGAGAACAGCATCCTTACTTGCATTTGGCAGAATAAAGTTACCATCCACATCAGTCGCTGTTCCAGTCTTAGTTCCTACAATTCTTACTGATGCGCCAATCACTGGCTCGCCGTCTTCCTGAGAAACAACCTTACCTGTAACAGTAGTCTGTGCGAGAGCCATTCCTGTTGAAAGAACAAGCCCTCCCATTAACATGGTTAGTCTTTTTGTCATAATTTCTCTCTCTTAAATTAAACAACTTACAAATATCGGGTGCAAAGATACACACTTTTGATAAAATAAACAAATTTTTAGCTAACAAAATGCAAGACAATACGCAATTTTCTCTACTTTATGCATATTTTCTGTATCTTTTTCTACTTTTCGGTAGCTTTTATTCATTTAAAGCATCAAAAAGTAAATTACGAAAGAAAACTAATCTACATAAAGACAGTTTTCAAAACAAAAGATAAGCGTAACGTTTTAAAACAAAACATCACGCTTATCATATTATTAATTACGAAATAAAAGTTCCGCTACTTACAAATCGGATTCTTACTAGATAACTCCATACTTCAACAGAGCATTCTTTACTCCATCCTCATCCACATGAGTAGTCACATAATCGGCTATCTGCTTCAATTCCTCGCCAGCGTTGCCCATTGCCACACCGATTCCTGCTTCCTTCACGATAGAGATATCGTTGCCCCCATCACCGAAAGCCATGGTTTCTTCAATGTTCAAGCCCAGATAATCAGCCATAGCGTGAAGTCCCTTTCCCTTATCAGCTCCACGAGCAGTAATATCAGTAAAGGCAGGGTGCCATCTGCCAGAGGTACAGTTTTCGAGCGTAGGCATCAGGAGCGCTTCCTGCTCTAAGGTGCAGAAAGGAGTAATCTGCAGGATAGCCTCATCACCCAAATCATTTACATCAGCGAAGACGCTGCTATCTACTCCCAATCCCTTGCAGAAGATTTCATAAACCTCGTCGGTATAATGATGAATGGCAAAACGGCTCTCGCTGACCACGATGGCAGGATAGTTGTCTCTATCAGCAGCCTCGATGATCTTCTTCACGTCAGAAGGAAGGATGGCGTGCTGACTCACCAATGTATCCTCCACAAAGCAGCGGGCACCATTGGCAGTGATGTAGCCATCGATGAGATGCTCTATCTGCCCCAGGTTGTTGATAACCTGCTTGGGGCGACCCGTAGAGATATAAACCTCTACCCCATTCTTCTTTGCCTGTTCCAAAGCATCCACCGTGCTCTGCGGAATCCTGTGGGTTTTGAAACTCACCAGCGTACCATCAATATCGAAGAACAAAGCCTTCACCTTCTTATTCTCTTTCTTATCCATATATCATACAATTTATTTCCTCTATAATATAATAATGTTATATATATAATTAGGTGTAATCATAAAAAACCACTCATTATCGGGTGCAAAATTACAAAAAATCGGATAATTCACAAAAAAAATAAAGATTTATTTGAATTTACTTGCAGCCATCAAATAAAAAATGTAAATTTGCGATTGACTTCCTTACACAAGAAAAATTCTTGATTCATGTAAAAGGAAGAAACCTAACTAACAGAAAACAATGAAGAAGGAATGCTACAAATTATTGGCAGCCATCATGTTGGTGCTAGTAGCGACGCTTACTTCATGCGAAAAGTTTTCTCTCGATGAATCGGGCCAAAGCTCAACACATGACGCAAACGCCAATGTAACGGTGCGCATACACCAAGTTCAGAACCACACAATCGGAGAAGTTACCAAGGCTGCAACTTCAGGAACAGCCCTCAAGGATGTCTGTTCCAAGGTTTCCTTTGTGGTCTTTGATGGTGAAGAGAAAATCGAATCCATCAACCAATCGGCCGATGACGACAATTTCGGTATTGCCAGATTCAGCCTGGACGAAGGCGAATACAGACTCGTCGTCATTGCCCACAACGGCAAAGGCAACTGTACGATGACCGTTCCAGAGAAGGTAAAATTTACTAGCAACAAGCTCACAGATACTTTTTATTACTATGGTAAATTGACCGTAAAAGATGACAAGATTGCAGCAGACGTAAAACTGCAGCGAGCCGTCGCTGCCTTCAGGCTTCACATTACCGACGAAACAATTCCGGAAGAGATGAAAAGCATCAAATTTTATTATACTGGAGGAAGCAGCACGCTGGATGCAACCTCAGGATACGGATGCGTGAACAGTCGCCAGACAGAACTGTTCAGTTTTAAAGACAACAACAAGGACTTCGAAGTATTTACTTTCCCTCATGAAGAGAACAAAGGTATCAAGATGACTATCAGCATTCTGGATGCTGATGGGCAACCCATCAAGAACTACGAGAAATCGGGTATCAAGATGAAAAGAAACGAAATAACGAAAGCCGAAATATCTCTCAGCAAGTCTTCTGGAGGAGGAACAGACGGAAATGACGGTCAAAGCATCGGTTTCACGGTAGATGATGACTGGGGCGAAGAAATTACGGTACATTTTTAATGTTATAGAATATAAATTTAGAAAAGGCAACATACATCATAGTATGAAAATAATGATGTATGTTCCTTTTTTCCACAATATAAGTTTTTTTTCAATTCTTAAAGATTTGATAAATAAATTTTCTTTGATATTTAAGAATAATTCGATAATTTTGCATCCGATATTATATAATATTATATAAGGATGAAAAAAATAATAACTATTTTCATGCTGATGGGAGCATTGATTCCTGCCGGGGCACAAGCGCAAGCGTTAAGTCTCGACAGTTGCCGTGCTATGGCTCTGCGCAACAACAAGCAGATCAATGCCTCGAAGCTCAAGAAAGACGTGGCGTATAATCTGAAGAAATCGGCACGCACGAAATACTTGCCTAAGGTGGACGCCTTGGGAGGATATGAATGGTTCAGCAAAGAGATTTCCCTGCTGAACAGTGATCAGAAAGCAGCATTCAGCAATTTGGGTTCCACCCTGGCAGGAGGAATCTCGGGAAATGCCAGCGATCTGATGGGACAACTGGTAGGTCAGGGCATCCTGACGCCAGAACAGGCACAGAAGATAGGAGGCTTGCTCTCTGATAAATTAGCTCCAGTCCAGCAGCAGGGCAATGCTATCGGACAAAATGTGGTTGATGCATTCCGAACTGACACCCGAAACATGTGGGCAGGAAGCGTGATGGTAAGACAGCCTATCTATATGGGCGGTGCTATCATTGCCGCCAACAAGATTGCTGACATCGGAGAAGAAATAGCAGAGAACGATCTGGATCATCAGACACAGCAGACTCTCTACGCCATCGACCAGGCTTACTGGCTGGCAGTTTCGCTCAAACAGAAACATAAGCTTGCCACCAGTTATCGCGACCTGGTACAGAAACTCAATGATGATGTTCACAAGATGATCAAGCAGGGCGTTGCTACGAAGGCTGACGGCTTGAAGGTGGACGTAAAGGTGAACGAGGCTGAGATGAAGATGACACAGGCAGAAGACGGGTTGGCGCTTTCAAAGATGCTTCTCTGCCAGCTCTGCGGAATCCCGATGAATCAGGAAATCACGCTTGCCGATGAAGACAAGGAGAGCTTGGCGCTTTCGGGAACACCTATCGACACAGAACAGCAAAGAGTTGCAGCTGCCGATTCGGCAATGAATACCCGTCCGGAGTTGAGAATGCTCCAGAATGCGCTCGACATTTCCAAGCAGGCTACCAATCTGGTGAGAGCTATCTACATGCCTCATGTAGCTCTGACCGGTGGCTACACCATTTCAAATCCTAATGTTTTCAATGGATTCCAGAAGAAATTCACGGGAGTATGGAACGTAGGAATCATCGTACAGGTGCCTGTATGGAACTGGTTTGACTGCGCCTATAAGGTGAGAGCATCGAAGGCAACCACCAACATCGCCCAGATGAACCTGGATGATACGCGCGAGAAGATTCACCTGCAGATTGCCCAGAACCAGTTCAAGGTGAAGGAAGCTCAGAAGAAGCTCAATATGGCGATGCGAAACATTGCCAGTGCTGAGGAAAACCTCAGATGCGCAAACCTCGGATTCAAGGAAGGCGTAATGGAGGTTACTGATGTGATGGCTGCACAGACTGCCTGGCAGCAGGCTCAGAGCCAGAAGATTGACGCCGAAATCGACGTGAAGCTGACACAGGTTGGGCTTAACAAGGCGCTCGGTATCCTGCAATAACGGGGGCTTCTCTGGGGAGGGAATCCGATGGAATCGGATTCAACGGTGGCTCAGAGGGGAAGGATTTCATTTTCTTCTCTATAATCAATATTTTCAAAACATAAAATAAAAAACAGAAAAAATATGTCTAAGAAATCACAGCATAACAACATATTACTCGCTGTCATCGGATTTACGGCGGTAGTTATCCTAGTGGGCGTCATCGGTTTCTTTACCTTGGAACAGAAAGACGACACCATCCAGGGCGAGGTAGAAGTTTCAGAATACAGAGTATCCTGCAAGTTGCCTGGCCGTATAGTAGAATTGAGAGTGAAGGAGGGCGACTATGTTCACGTAGGCGATACTCTCGCCATCCTCGAAGTTCCTGAGATGAAATCGCAGGAGCAGATGCTTCAGGCTACCAATGCGGCAGCCGAGGCTATGAAGGATTTAACAGATGCCGGTGCACGCAAGGAGCAGATTCAGGGTGCTTATCAGCTGGTTCAGCAGGCAGAAGCTGCTGCAACCATAGCCAAGAAGACCTACGACCGCATGCAGAACCTCTACAACGAGGGCGTCATCAGCGGTCAGAAGCGCGATGAGGCTTTCGCTGCCTACAAGGCAACAGAGGCTCAGGTGGCTGCAGCCAAGAGCCAGTATGAAATGGCTAAGAACGGAGCACGTGAGCAAGAGAAGCGCATGGCTGCCAACAACACCCAGGCTTCGAAGAGCGCTGTGGATGTAGTGAAGAATCTCCTGAAGGAGACTGTTCAGATTGCCCAGTGCGAAGGCGAGGTAAGCAACGTCTATCCAAAGGTAGGCGAGCTGGTGGGGCTTGGTTCTCCTATCATGAGCATCTCTATCATGAGCGATATGTGGGGAACCTTCAATGTCCGCGAGGATCATCTCCAGGGTTTGAACAAGGGAGATGAGTTCACCGCTTTCGTTCCAGCCTTCAACAAGGAAATCAAGATGAAGGTTTACTACCTGAAAGACCAGGGCTCTTACGCTACCTGGAAGGCAACCAAGGACAATGGCGATTACGACCGCAAGACTTTCGAGGTGAAGGCCCGTCCTATCACCAAGCTCGAAGGATTGCGTCCGGGAATGTCTTTGATAATAAAGTGAAGAGTGAAGAACGAAGAGTGAAGAATTCAATTGTTTTATTAAATAAAATCCTTGCTGTTCGTTCTGTTCAAAGTTCAACCTTTAAAGTATGTTCAAGAAATTATATCATATAGCCCTCAGAGAATGTGGCATCATGTGGAAGAATCCCATCTATCTCTTCTGCATGGTCATCTTCCCCATCGTGGTGGTGATTTTCTTCACTACCCTGATGCAGGGAGGTGTGCCTACGGACATGCCTGTGGGCATCGTTGACCAGGACAACTCGGCTACCTCCCGCCAGCTGGTGCATAAGCTCGATGCCTTCCAGACCACCAAGGTGGTTTCGCATTACGAGAACATCGCTGAGGCAAGACATGCTATCCAGAAGAACGAAATCTATGCCTTCATGGTGATTCCTAACGGAACAGAGGCAGGATTGATGGCTCAGAAACAGCCTAAGATTTCCTTCTACTACAGCAGCGTGTCGCTGGCGGCAGGCTCCCTGCTCTTCCGCGACTTGAAGACCATTTCTACCCTGGGAGGAGCAGCGGCAGGAATGGCGAAGCTTTCGGCATTGGGAAAGACGAATGATGAAATCATGACCTTTCTGCAGCCGATTGCCGTAGATTTGCACATGATAGGCAATCCATACGCCAACTACAACTACTATCTCTCCACGGTGATGGTACCGGGACTCATCATGCTCTTCATCTTCCTGATTACACCTTATTCTATAGGAACGGAGTTGAAGTTCAACCGTGCCAGGGACTGGATGCGAATGGCGAACAACAATCCTTATCTCGCCATCGCCGGCAAGATGTTGCCTCAGACGCTCATCTTCCTGAGCATCTTCCTGCTGTTCGAATTCTATATCTATTATGTATTGGATTTCCCTCATCCGGGCGGTGCGCTTCCTATCATCCTGCTGGGCGTTCTGAGCGTATTATCCTGTCAGTGTTTTGGAATTTTTGCCTTCGGACTGATGCCTTCGCTTCGTATGTCGATGAGTATCTGTTCATTGTGGGGCGTGGTTAGTTTCTCCATCTGCGGAGCCACCTATCCGCTCTTCGCCATGGATTCGCCGATACAGGCCATCGGTCAGCTCTTCCCAATGCGCCATTACTACATGATTTACCAGATGAACATCTTCAATGGTTTCCCGATGAGCGATGCAGTATTGCACTGGGGTGCGATGGTGCTCTTCTGTGCCCTGCCAATGCTCACTATCTGGAACATCAAGAAGGCAATGCTGGTTTACAAGTACCTGCCGTAGGAAAGTGAAGAGTGAAGAGTGAAGAACGAAGAATTCAACAGCTTTACTAATCATAAAGTTCAAAGTTCAATGTTCAAAGTTCAAAGTTAAAGAGTTCAATGTTAAAAAGTAGTTTACTATATAAGATTATCAATGGTATCTGGGACATGTGCTTCATCTGGAAGACGGAAATGCGCAATGTGTTCCGTGATGAGGGTGTGCTCATCTTCTGCATCCTGGTGCCGCTGGGTTATCCGCTTCTCTACTCGTGGATTTACAACAACGAGGTAGTGAGAGAGGTGGATACGGCGATTGTCGACCTCAGCCACAGCCATACTTCCCGCGAGTTTATCCGGGATTACGATGCCTCTCCTGATGCCAAGGCCACCTATTACTGCAACAGTCTTGATGAGGCGAAACAGCTGGTACAGAAGCAGGCTGTGCATGGAATCATCTATATTCCTGCCGACTTCGACACCAAGCTGAATCGTGGCGAACAGGCGCATGTAGGCGTTTATTGCGATATGAGTCTGATGCTTACCTATAAGGCGATTTATCAGACGGCGCAGGGCGTGGCAAGCCATATCAATTCGGGCATTCAGATTTCGAAAGGTGGCGGATTCACGGATAGAGACGATGAGATTACCACCGAGCCGCTGGCTTTCGATGAGGTTCCGATTTTCAATACCACCGTGGGATACGGAAATGCGATTCTTCCGGGTGTTCTGGTGCTGATTCTGCAGCAAACCATGCTGTTGGGCATCGGAATGGCGGCAGGAACATCAAGAGAATTGAACAGAAATCGCGAATTAATACCGGTCAGCAAGCATTATGGCGGTATTTTCCGCATCGTTTTCGGTAAGGCGATGGTTTATTTCATGGTTTATGCCGTGATGGGAATGTATCTTACGCTGGTAGTTCCGAAACTTTTTGGATTTGTCAGCATGGTAACGTGGACCACCATTCTTGGTTTCCTCTTGCCATACATTCTGTCGTGCGTTTTCTTCGGTTTGATGCTGTCATGTCTGGTAAGATATCGTGAAAATGTGATGCTTCTGGTGGTATTTACCTCCGTTCCATTGCTTTTTATGACGGGAATTTCATGGCCACAGAGCAATATTCCGGGCTTTTGGCAAGGTTTTTCATGGGTTTTCCCATCTACTTTCGGCATCCGGGGATTCCTCAGAATCAGCAGTATGGGAGCATCTCTTGCTGATATTCTCCCGGAATTCAGGGCGCTCTGGATACAGACGGGTGTCTATTTTCTAGCTACCTGCCTGGTTTTCAGGCAGCAGTTGCGCTCAGCAAGACTCAAGGCAAATCTTACTGCCGAAGTCGCAGAAGAAGAGGATGAGGCGGAAGAAATCGTTAATAATGTACAATGAATAATGTATAATTAATAATGTACAATTCATAATGTATAATTCATAATTTCGGGGGAGGAACCATGCAAAAAACGACTGTTAACTGTTAACCTGTTAACCCCTGAGAAAAAAGAGGGTGTGTCAAGAGCGCAACCCCGCCAGGCGTCCCGGCGGATTTGAAATCCGCCGTAAAAAAAAGGTTCGCCCTATTAAAACCGGGGGATTTACAATCCCCCAACATAAGGTAAAGCATACTCCTTTGCTGCGGATTGCAAATCCGCAGAGCCTAAATAGGTCAGGACATTTTTTAATGCCGGATTGCAAATCCGGCAGGACGCCAGGAGTGACCATGCAAAAACAGCTGTTAACTGTTAACCTGTTAACTTCTCTGATAAATAATAAAGCTAGGACTGCTTGCGGGCAATCCTAGCTTTTTTATTTTATAACCTTATCGAATAGGTTATTTATTAGTGTGTACTAACAATCTTGGTTGGAGCCTTCTCCGCATTTCTGCGGTTCACTACCGTCACGATGCTCTGGGCAAGGCTGAGGAAAGCCTGACCGGTGATGGAATCTACCTTGGTCGCAGCAGGCGCACCATCATCACCACCCTCGCAGATGCTCTGCACGATAGGAATCTGGGCAAGCAATGGCACGTTCATCTCCTTGGCGAGGTTCTTGCAGCCCTCTTTACCGAAGATATAATACTTGTTCTCAGGCAACTCAGCAGGAGTAAAGTAAGCCATGTTCTCGATAAGACCGAGGATTGGCACGTTCACCTTGTCGTTCTGATACATGTCAATACCCTTTCTGGCATCAGCCAGAGCCACCTGCTGAGGAGTACTTACGATAACCGCACCCGTGATGGCAAGCGTCTGGAGCAGAGTAAGATGAATATCGCTCGTGCCAGGAGGAGTATCAAGGATGAAGTAATCCAACTCACCCCAGTCAGCATCAGCTATCAGCTGCTTCAAGGCTGAGCAAGCCATACCTCCACGCCATAAGGTAGCCGTGGTAGGACTTACGAAGAAGCCGATACTCAGGAGCTTTACGCCATATTTCTCGATAGGTTCGATGAGGTCTCTGCCGTCCTTGTGAACAGAATAAGGACGCTCCTCCTCAACACCGAACATCTTAGGCATGGAAGGACCGAAGATATCAGTATCGAGCAAACCCACCTTATAGCCCAGCTTAGCCAGGGCAATGGCGAGATTGGCAGAAACCGTACTCTTGCCTACTCCACCCTTACCAGAGCTTACAGCGATGACGTTCTTCACCTGTGGCAGCATCTTGCCAACCTCAGGACGAGGAGCCGACTTGAATTCGGTAACAATCTCAACCTCAACCTCCTTGGAGATGTGATAATGGATGGCAGCCTCAGCCGCCTTCACGGTACTCTTCAGGAAAGGATCAGTATCACGAGGGAAGAGCAAAACCACCTTCACCTTCATACCATTGATGCTTGGAGTATCAGCCAGCATCTCGCTCTCTATGAGGTTCTTCTTCGTGCCAGGATAGATGACCGTAGCAAGAGCCTCTTCTATTAATTTCGGATATAATGTCATAATTCTTTTGTTTATTTGTGCAAAAGTAACAATAAATAATGTAATAAGCAAATAAAAACTAAATAATTTCAGATATTAAACACTTTTATGTACCTTTGCAGATTGGAGAAATGTGGAGATTTCACACTTATCCACGACCAACCCGTTTAAAACGCAAAGAAATGAACTATAAAAAGATTATAATAGGGGCTGCATTGACCTTGGCCTGCTTCTCTTGCCTTCCAGTCAATGCCCTAACCTCAAACAGAAGCAAGAAAACAGAAGCACAGGCCGTTGCCCCCAAGGTTTATTGGACCGACAACAACGGCAGAGTGACCTACTCTATCAACGCCACGACAGCACCCGTTGTGAAAATAGCGCTCAGAGAGTTTGCCAACGACATGAAAGCGGTTACCGGTTTAGAAGCCAGGGAGAAATCGAACGCTCCGATACAGATCTATCAGCTCGATCTGCTCTCGAACAAGGAGTTTTCGGCTGTTGAAAAGCTCAAGATTCCGCTGCATCAGTTCATAACCGCCAAGGACGCCTTCTACATCGGAGTGAGGAAGAACCGCCTCATCGTGGTAGGAAGCAACGCCCGAGGCACCGCCTACGCCATCATGCAGCTGTCTCAGATGGCTGGTGTCACTCCCTTCATGGCGTGGCACGACCTTCAGCCTCAGCCACACAGTTCCATCTCTACCCCTTCCAAACAGGAATGGCTGGAGATTCCGAGGATAGAATTCAGAGGACTGGCGCTCAACGGAAGCCAATGGATGAACCCGAAGAACTATAGCCGCATCGCAAGACTGATGCTGAGACTGAAATGCAACACCCTCTGGAAGGTAGACGGAAAGCACGATGCAGCCTACAATAAAGCGGTTGTAGACAGCTTTGACGTCTGTCTGGCCGACAACTACAAGGTGACGGAACTGACGGGCAAGAAGCACAAGAAAAAGCGCAGAAAGACCATCGAGAACGTGAAGATGGTTTGCGACAACAACCAGATGGAGATGGGACAAACGGCTCCGGGACTGCTGCTCGAAATGCTGAACAACAGGGATTACCTGGAGACCAAGAGCGGTCATCGTGACAAATCGCACCGCTCTACAGTCCACAACGACGAGGATTGCGCCTGGATAGCCAACCTATCCAATCCGCTGACAGCATCGCTGCAACTGTCAATGATGATGGATCTGGCATGGGATAAAAACGCTCTGTCGCAGGATTGCAAGAGTTATCTAGGCAATTGGCTCAGCAACCTTTTTGGAGCCGCTACAGGCAAGAAAATCGCGCCTCTGATGGAAGAATACTATCGCCTTACCAGCATCCGCCAGCCGGCCTATATGATCATGCCTTACGGCGATACGGAATTCCATTCAGGAGAGTTCGGAAATGAGCTGGAACGTCATCTCTACTATTTCGACCAGCTGAAGGCGAAGGCTGCAGCCATCGAGCGCACCCTGCCAGCCGGTCAGAAAGACGGTTTCTTCGAGATTGTGAAGTATCCTATCTTCTCTGCAGCCCTTATCGCCGAGAAGGAATTAGAGGCGCAGGAAGCCCGCCATATCGCCCGTCCGGGACTTTTCTACAAGGACGATGAAGCGAAGGCAGCAGCAGCCGTCAGTCTCAACGCCTACAATACGCTGAAGCAGCTCAATGCCTATTATGCAAGGATTGGCAAGGGGAAATGGGCGAACTTCATCGACAGCAAAGCCTCAGAGATGCAGGCTCCGCAGCTGCCGGGCACGCTCAGAGCCAACGAAATCAAATCGCTGATGACAGAAGCCTTCAACCGGAATACCGATTTCCTCGCGCTCTCTACCTACACCAACGACATCATCGCCAGGAATGCCTACGAGTGGCAAAAGGGCTATAACGCCCCTCAGAGCCAGGGAAAGGACGCTGAGCGCATCAGACTGATTCCGCTCCTGGGACACAGCAACAAGGCTGTTAAACTGCCTAAGGGAGCCACGCTCAACTATACATTCTATTGCAGAAATGGCGGTGATGCGAGATTTACGCTGGCTGTAATACCATGTTATTTGGATAATCTGAAGAACATGAGGGTGAGTGTGAGCATCGACCGTGCCGAGCCGGTAGTGTGCCAGATGAAGGAAATTTTCAATTCAAAGGAATGGAAATTCGACCATTGGAGAGGCCAATCCCTCAAGAATTTCTACGTTACGCTGTCTAGCGGCAACCACACCATCGAAATCAAGGCATTGGATGATAACGTAATTATCGACCAGTGGGTAGTGGATTTTGATGTGGATAGAGAATATTACGTCTTCCCAGTAGCGAGATAAATGCAAGCCTCTGCTTCAAAGCAGGGGCTTCTTTTATGACCGAGGCTTGCCATAAATGATGACCAAGGCTTGCCATAAATAATGGCTAATACTCTATATAAGAGACGGTTAAATAGCGCTTCCATTCCTGCTTACCAAGCAATAATAAAGGCAAAAACACATTAAAAATACTAACTCATAGTTTCTTTCCTCCCAACTCTATGAGTTATCTATCAGGAAGCATAGAGTAAGCACGAAAGAGGGGCAGGGTTAACAGGGTTAACAGTTAACACCCCAAAAAATGCATACCCCCACCCCCACACATATTAAAATAAGTATATATATATTTATTATTATATAAGGTACGCGAGGGGGAGGTAGGAAAAAACAGCTGTTAACTGTTAACTCTGTTAACCCCCTCTTGCCTTAAAAAGAAAAAAAGCCTCTCAGCAAAGGGGAATGCTGAAAGGCTATGGTATTTATCTTTATTAGAATACATCCAAATCATTTCTCTTCATAATAAGAGGATAACGCTCAGGGTGCTTCAAACTATCAATCTCCAAATCAATGTCCAATTTAGGCCATTCTATTGCGTTTCTTCCACTCATCTGAACATCAAGAGCATCAGAAATACATGCATTCTTCATCCAAGGAATCCGATTATACGAAATGAAATAATCGTTCCCCTTTACAGAAAGCATAATTCCTTTATCATTTATCATCAAGACTCTTACCTGTGTGTCTTGCGAATTTGATTTTAAAATCGTCTCCATATTCTCTAAGTATTTTTTCTATGAAACTTAATTCTTTACTATTAAATCCGAAATTTTCTGCAAGCTCTATCTCTGGTTCCAACCAAAACTTTGCTTCATTTTCAGCCTTAACTATATGGATATGCATTCTCTTTTCCTCATTGGAATAGATTTTGAACACAAATCCATTTAATTCTTTAAATTTAGGACTCATATCCTCTATTTTTTTAAGAAGTTATATATTCTGCGGCAAAGTTACGATATTTTTGTGAAACTCCAAGGGAAAAAGCTAAAAAAAGCACTCCAAGAAGCGAAAACTCCTCAAAGTGCTCTGAACTTAATATTATCTCTTATTGGTTTTTACTCAATAACTACGGTTGTCCAACCGTGCTTGTCCTCGATAGTACCATACTGGATTCCACGGAGGGTATCATAGAGGTGCTTAGAGATAGGACCTGGCTTCTCACCGAAGTTGTAACGCTTGCCTGTATCGAGGTCGTCGATGTAGCTGATAGGGCTGATAACGGCAGCTGTACCGCATGCACCAGCCTCCTCGAATGTATCCAACTCATCCTCAGGAATCTGACGGCGCTCCACCTTCATACCGAGATCCTCAGCCAACTGCATCAAGCTCTTGTTGGTGATAGATGGGAGGATAGAGGTACTCTTAGGAGTAACGTATGTATTGTTCTTGATACCGAAGAAGTTGGCAGCACCACACTCGTCCATGTATTTCTTCTCCTTGGCGTCGAGATAGAACTCGCATGCATAACCCTTCTCGTGAGCTATATTGTTGGCTCTGAGGGAAGCAGCGTAGTTACCACCTACCTTATAGATACCTGTTCCGAGAGGAGCAGAGCGGTCGAAATCACGGATGATGACGTATGGGTTGGTAGAGAATCCACCCTTGAAGTATGGACCTACTGGAGTTACGAAGATGAGGAAGCAATACTCAGTAGCAGGATGAACACCCACCTGAGCGCTTGTACCGATGAGCAGCGGACGGATATAGAGCGTAGCACCGCTCTCGTAGGTAGGAATCCACTCCTGGTTGAGGCGGACCACCTTCTTCACCATCTCCTCGAACATTTCTGTAGGCACCTCTGGCATCAGAATGCCGCGACATGTGCTCTGCAAGCGCTTAGCGTTCTCGTCCATACGGAACACGCGCACCTTACCGTCTGGGCAACGATAAGCCTTCAAGCCCTCGAATGCCTCCTGACCATAGTGCAGACAGGTTGCAGCCATGTGCAATTTCAAATACTCATCAGAGCAAACTTCTATTTCGCCCCATTTGCCGTCGCGATAGTAACAGCGAACATTGTAGTCAGTCTGGCGATAGCCAAATGACAAATTAGACCAATCTAAGTCTTTCATAACATCTATATTTTTAATGTTCCACTAATATTTTGAATGCAAAAGTACAAAATATTCTATTAATCTGCAACTATTTTGCAATCTTTTTAATGAAAACGTTATCATTTTATTCATTTCTGCCATTTTAAGGCATATTTTTGCCAAATTTATGGGCTATTTTATTCTTGCGCCGGTCCTTTTAGCGGATTACAAATCCGCAATAGTAACCTGTACGGCGGCGGATTGCAAATCCGCCGAAACAGAGAGGGAGAAGGCACAGGACAGGCGGCAGATTGCAAATCCGCCGAAACTGGTTCTTTTTCGTTCTTGCGCCGGTCCTTTTAGCGGATTACAAATCCGCAATAGTTACCTGTACGGCGGCGGATTGCAAATCCGCCGAAACAGAGAGGGAGAAGGCACAGGACAGGCGGCGGATTGAAAATCCGTCGAAACAAGCATCAATCCTCGCTGAGGAGCTTTCTGATTTCCTCATCCGTCTTGGTGAGTTTGTCCTTGCAGAGCTTCACCAGGGTCTTGGCACGCTTCAACTGCTCGGAGAGCTGGTCGATATCGAGCTCATCATTCTCCATTCTTTCTACAATTTGCTCAAGCTCTCTTACGGCTTGCTCATATTTCATTTCTTCTTTTGCCATAATTTATTTTGTTTGGAGTTAACAGGTTAACAGTTAACAGTTGTTTTTTTGTACTTCCGACTTCACATTGCCCTCGGCGAACCTCGTTTCAATGATGTCACCAGGCTTCAGCTGCGAGGCAGAACGGACGCTCTTGCCATCTTTCAGCGTGATGCTGTAGCCACGTTTCAGCAATAATTCGGGGTCCTGCGCCTGAATGCGCTGAGCGAGGAGCT
Source organism: uncultured Prevotella sp. (assembly GCA_934196725.1). Taxonomy (GTDB): domain Bacteria; phylum Bacteroidota; class Bacteroidia; order Bacteroidales; family Bacteroidaceae; genus Prevotella. The sequence continues at coordinate 36,865 of CAKPWR010000007.1, read as the reverse complement.
GCAGACGATGACTCTCGTTGAGCATTTTCCTTTCCAATACCGGCTGGATGTTCTGCGAGAGAATCTCCAAACGGCGCTGGGCATTCGATACTTTCGACTGGACATTCGAGCTGAGACGGCTCATCAGACGGTCGAGATAAGCCCCCTGACGCGTTTTTACCAGCGAGAACTGAACCGGAATGGTGTTGCTCAACCTCTCAAGCCTCATCTTCTCCACCTGCAACCGGTGCTTCACGTTCTGCACGATAGCCTCCTGCGCATTCATCACCCGGGCATAGACCTCAGTAAGATGATTGATGAGGAAGGCAGCGGCAGCCGTAGGCGTCTTCACACGCTGGAAGGAAATCATATCGAGCACGCTCTCATCTCTCTCATGTCCGATTCCCGTGATGATAGGCAGCGGGAAATTCGCCACATTCTCGGCAAGCGCCAGGGTATCGAAACCGGAGAGGTCGCTGGTGGCTCCTCCACCTCGAATGATGACCACGCAATCAAACTCCTCCCATTCGGCATTGATACTGTCCAGTGCCGCAATGACGCTCTGCTCCACTCCCTCGCCCTGCATCGTGGCAGGAAAGAGACGGGTGGTGAACTGCAAGCCATAGTCGTTATCGGCAAGCTGATTGCAGAAATCGCCATATCCAGCAGCCGTGGCACTCGAAATGACGGCGATGCGCTGGCAGAACATCGGGAGAACCAGCTCCTTCTGGAGTTCGAAAACGCCTTCTGCCTTCAGCGTATTGATGATTTCCAACCGCTTGCGAGCCATATCTCCCATCGTATAGTTGGGATCGATGTCATCCACAATCCATGAGAAGCCGTAGTTCTCATGAAACTGGGCATGAACCTTGAGCAGCACCTTCATGCCTGCATGAATGCGCTGTCCCGTCACTCGTTCGAAGTTCGGCTTGATGAGCATCCAGCGGTTGCGCCAGCAGGCGGCGTGCGCCTTGGCTATCGGCGTATTGGAGCGCTCGTCCTTCTCGATGAGCTCCAGATAGCAGTGCCCACCATAGCCCTCGCGAGCCTCAGAGAGTTCCGCTTCCACCCAATAGCTATCGGGCAAGGACATCGAAATGATGTCTCTGACTATAGAATTCAATTCATATAGAGAAAATCTTTTTACTTTGAACATTGAGCTTTGAACTTTGAGCTTTGAACTTTGAGCTTTGAACTTTGAACTTTATGAATACTATTACTTGGTACTTAGCCCCCTGGAACTTCCCCTATCATATAGCAGCAAAGCTAATCATAAAGTTCAAAGTTCAAAGTTCCAAGTTTACTTAATCGCTTTCCCCGTCTGATAAGCCTTCCAGAAATCAGGAACACCATATCCGAAGACATTATCGGGGTGCTGCTGATTATCTCCAGCCAATTTCACGAGCTTGATAATCTGCTTGGCTGTCTTGTGGGGGAGCGCCTGCCAGAGACAAGCCACCATGCCCGCAATCAGCGGCGAGGAGAACGAAGTACCGTTATCATTGATGATGCTTCCCCTGCCCGTAATCACCGCGGTAGGACTTCCATACGCCATCACATCGGGCTTGATTCTTCCATCGACCGTAGGTCCTACGGCACTGAAAGCCGCATTCACACCCATTTCGTTGATGCTTCCTACGGTAAGAATATCCTTTGCATCGGCAGGGAAATTAATCTTCTTCCAACTGCCCATACCGTCGTTTCCGGCAGAGTTGACGCAGACGATTCCCTTGTCGGCGCACATCGAAGCCGAACGCGAGATAAGTGCTGTATTGCCATCCTGCTCATAATAATGATGATTCATCTTCGCATCATCGAAACCATGATAACCCAAGGAGGAATTGATAATATCCACTCCGCAGCTGTCAGCATATTCCGCAGCCTCAGCCCAGTAATCTTCCTCGGCAAGACTCTCGGTGCGCTCGTCCTCACAACGAACCAGCAGATACTGCGCATCCGGAGCCACACCGATATAAACATCAGGCTGGTTGGCAGCCATCGTAGAGAGAACCATCGTTCCATGCTCCATCTCAGCGAAGATATTCTTGGATTCAGGCACCACGAAATCACGGATGCCTGCCAGCTGAATGCCATGAAGCGCAGGAATCTTATCCACGTTCATGAATCCACCGTCAAAGACGGCTATCATCAAGCCCCTGCCTCGATAATTATTGGCATGGAGCTTCTCGCCATTCAAGGATTTCAGCTGGTCCTTAGCCGCACCATATTCGCCGGAACCGTCGCTCGTCCAGTCGTTATTTCCCTTTCTAACGGAGGAACGCACACGCTGGGTAACGGAATCGGGCGCTTCAAAGACCTTCATGGTCTGGGTGATGAAATTCAACCCCTCCAGCTTCCGCAGTTCCTTCTCCTTGTGGATGCGGACCAGCAGGGTATTGTTCCATTTGCTCTTGCCAACTATCTCGATGCCTGCATCGCTCACAGCCTTGAGATAGGCAGGAGCTACGGGGAGGTCGGTCACGTCGACGGGAAGTCCCTGACGCTTGCGGCGCTCTATGGAACGGGAAGAGAGAAACTCCTCCGGACGCTCTACGGAATAAGGCGTATTCATCAGATCCTTATCCTTGAGATAGAGACGATACATCATGCACTTGCCGCCGGGGAAAGACACCATATCGGTCTCCGTGACGAGAGGCAATCGCATCATCTGCTCAAAATTTGTAACCCTGTCATCGTGAGCCAGCAACGAAAGGGTGGTCATTAAGAATGCATAAAGCATTAAATATTTTTTCATCATTATAGGTCAATCCGGTTTGATTCGCCGGCCGTCATTGTTTATTGTTATTGTTTATTGTTTTGTTTATTCTAAAGTGCAAAAGTACAGAAATTGTACGAAAACTCCAAAAGAAAAAAGAAGTTTTTATGGAGAATGCAAGATTTTCTTCATATATATAATAAGGTATCAGATATTTTTTGTAATTTTGCAGACAAGTAGGCGACGAGGTTGCTTTCTGAAAGCAGCAGGCGATTGCCTATGAAGCAAAAAACAGATATAAATGGAAAATAAACAAGCGACATTAGAATTAGGTACCAAGCCTGTAGGCAAGCTGCTGGTTCAATACGCCTTGCCGGCGATGATTGCCATGACAGCCTCTTCGCTCTACAACATCGTAGACCGTGTATTCATCGGTCAGGGGGTGGGAGCCATGGCCATCTCAGGACTTGCCATTACCTTCCCCTTCATGAACCTCACCGCCGCCTTCGGAGCCGGTGTGGGCGTAGGAGCGTCTACAGCCATCAGCGTGAAGTTGGGACAAAAAGATTATGCCACGGCGCAGAACATTCTTGGTAACACGATTTCCCTGAACCTCATCATCGGTATCGGACTGAGCATCATCTGTCTGCTCTTCCTCGACCCTATCCTGAGATTCTTCGGAGCCAGCGACCAGACGCTCATCTATGCACATGAGTATATGGTTATCATCCTGCTGGGTAATGTGGTGAGCCACATGTATTTCGGCATGAACTCCCTGCTCCGAGCGGCAAGTAAACCCAAGCAAGCCATGTTTGCCACCATCTTCACGGTGGTGATGAACGTGATACTCGATGCGCTCTTCATCCTCGTCTTCAAATGGGGAATACAGGGAGCCGCCATTGCCACCATCCTTTCGCAGCTGATGGCACTGTGCTGGCAGTTCAAACTCTTCAGCAACAAGAACGAACTGCTCCACTTCAAGAAAGGAATCTACAAACTGAAGAAGAAACTCGTGGACAATATCCTTGCCATCGGCATTTCGCCGTTCCTGATGAACGTGTGCGCCTGCATCATCGTCATCTTCATCAACAACCAGCTGGTGCGTTTCGGAGGCGACCTCTCCGTGGGTGCCTACGGAATAGCCAATGGTATTGCAATGGTGTTCATCATGTTCGTATTCGGCGTAAACCAGGGAATGCAGCCTATCGCCGGCTACAATTACGGAGCTCAGAAACTGGACCGACTGATGCGCGTATTGAACCTGAGCATCATTGCCGCCACCGCCATCATGGTAACGGGCTGGCTGATAGCGATGTTCCTGCCTTACTACTGCGCACGACTGTTTACAACTGATAAGCAGCTGATAGACCTGGGCATCAAGGCAATTAGAGTGGTGATGTTCTGCTTCCCGATCATCGGATTCCAGATGGTCATCACCAACTTCTTCCAGTGCATCGGAAAGGTAAAGATCAGCATCTTCCTCTCCTTGTCGAGACAGTTGCTCATTCTCCTGCCGCTCCTGGCTTTCCTGCCGATAATCTGGGACATTGATGGAGTATGGTACAGCATGCCTATCTCTGATTTCTCTGCCGCAGTCATCGCCGGAGTCGTCATGGTATGGTACATGAACAAGTTGAAGAAACAACATAAAGAAAGTGAAGAACGAAGAGTGAAGAGTGAAGAATTCAACGGCTTTACTAATCATAAAGTTCAAAGTAACAAAGGCTTATCATAAAGTTCAATGTTCAAAATTCAAAGTTCAAAGTAATGGATAAGATTATCATAAACGTGGGTCGCCAGATAGGAAGCGGCGGCCATATCATCGCCGAGAAACTGGCGGAAGAATTCGGTTGCAAATGCTACGACCGTGAGCTGCTGAACCTGGCAGCCAAGGAGAGCGGATTCTCCGAGAAATTCTTCGAGCAGAACGATGAGCAGAAGGGATTCTTCAAGTCTCTCTTCCACACTCATCTGCCTTTCCTGAGCGACAACAACTTTTATCACAACGACTTCTCACAGGAAGGCTTATATAAATTCCAGAGCGACGCCATCAAGAAGGCTGCCGATCAGGGCAACTGCGTTTTCGTGGGCAGAACCGCCGATTATGTGCTCCGTGATTACAAGAATGTGATCAACATCTTCATCACCGCCAATATCGACGACCGCATCAAGGCAGTCTGCAAGCGAAAGGACATCGACAGAGCCACCGCTCGCAAGTTTATCGAAAGCCACGAGGAGCAGCGCGCCTCTTACTACGATTACTATACCGGCAAGAAGTGGGGCCACAGCGAAAGCTACGACCTCTGCATCAACAGCAGCCATCTGGGAATCGAAGAGACAGCCAAGTTTATCGCAGAATTTATCAGAAAGAAGTTCGGACTTAGTGATTAATTATTAGTGATTAGTGATTAATTATTAGTGATTAATTATTAGTGATTAATTATTAGGGACATAAAACATTAAACATCATATAAATGAAGAAGATTATGCTTTTGGGCTCAGGCGAACTGGGCAAAGAGTTTACCATCGCCGCAAAGCGAGCAGGACAGTACGTCATCGCTTGCGACAAGTATGACAATGCACCAGCCATGCAGGTAGCCGACGAGCGAGAAGTGTTCTCGATGCTCGATGGCGACGCATTGACCGCAGTGGTAGAGAAACATCACCCAGACATCATCGTGCCTGAGATTGAAGCTATCCGCACCGAGCGTCTCTTCGACTTCGAGAAGGAGGGCATCCAGGTTGTGCCTTCGGCACGCGCCGTGAACTACACCATGAACCGCCGTGCCATCCGCGACCTGGCTGCCAAGGAACTGGGTCTGCGCACAGCCAAGTATTTCTACGCCAAGACCTTCGAGGAGTTCAAGAACGCTGCCGATGAGATTGGTTTCCCATGCGTAGTGAAGCCTTTGATGAGCTCCAGCGGTCATGGACAGAGCTATGTTCACAACGACGATGAGCTGGTAGAGGCTTACAAGGAGGCAATGGAAGAAGGTCGCGGTGACGTGAAGGAGGTAATCATCGAGGAATTCATCGACTTCGATTCAGAGTTCACCCTCCTCACCATCACCCAGAAGGATGGTCCTACCCTCTTCTGCCCACCTATCGGCCACGTACAGAAGGGCGGCGACTACCGTGAGAGCTGGCAGCCATTCCAGATTCCTGAGGAGGCATTGAAGAAGGCTGAGCACATCGCAGGCGAAGTGACCAAGGCTTTGACCGGTGCCGGTCTCTGGGGCGTAGAGTTCTTCCTGAGCAAGCAGGGAGAAGTCATCTTCTCTGAGCTGAGTCCTCGTCCACACGATACGGGTATGGTTACTCTCGGTCACACCACCAATCTGAGCGAGTTTGAGCTCCACTTCCGTGCCGTAATGGGCTTGCCTATCGCAGGAATCCATCTGGAGCACATCGGCTGTTCTGCCGTCATCCTCTCACCAGAAGAGAGCACCGAGCCATTGAACTACAACATGCTCGATGCCCTGAAGGAAGACCACACCCGCATCCGCATCTTCGGCAAGCCAGAGGCTCACGTGGGCAGAAGAATGGGCGTAGTTCTCTGCTATGGCGAGAAGGGCGATGACCTCAACCAGCTCCGCGACAAGGCAAAGCGCCTGGCAAAGACCGTATTAGGAACAGACCCTTATATGAAGAAATAAACATGAAAGAATTAGGAAGAATTATCACATTACCTAAGATATTCGACCCAAGAGGCAACCTGACAGTGGCAGAGGGAGAAACCCATATTCCCTTTGCCATTGCCCGCACCTACTGGACCTATGATGTTCCGGGCGGCGAAAGTCGCGGTGGTCATGCTCACAAGGAATGCCAGGAATTCATCATTGCAGCCAGTGGTTCCTTTTCGGTAACACTTGATAATGGAGAGCAAAAGAAAACCTATCATCTCAACCATCCTTGGGAGGGTTTGTTCGTGGATGTCAATATCTGGCGAACTCTTGATGATTTCTCTTCCGGCTCACTATGTCTGGTTCTGGCTTCCCACAAGTTTGAAGAGGAAGACTATATACGCGAATATGACGAATACCTCAGATTCATCAACTCGCCAAACGGCTCTGTTCATCCAAAGACCGAGAATCAATAACTCTAAATATCATGTTTGAGATAAGAAAATACAACGATGCTGACAAGGCGGTCTGGAATGCTTATGTAGAACAGGCACGCAACGCGACCTTCCTTCTCAACCGCTCCTACATGGATTATCACAGCGACCGTTTCCATGACCATTCGCTCATGATTTTCCACAACAACAAGCTCTATGCCTTGCTCCCAGCCAATGAGGACGGAGATATTTTCTATTCTCATCAGGGACTTACCTATGCAGGACTGCTTACTACCGAACATGCCTCAGCAGAAAATATCTGTCAGGTTTTCGTTGCCATCAACACGTACCTGAAGCAAGCAGGTTTCCGAAAGTGCATCTACAAGCCAATTCCCTGGATTTACCAGCAACAGCCTGCCGAAGAAGACCTCTATGCCCTCTTCAAAGAATGCCAGGCTCAAATCTGCGCAAGAAACATTTCGGCTGTCATCGACCTTCAGCATCCGCTGAAATGGTATAATATCAGGAAGTCGGGCGCAAGAAAAGCCCTGGAAAAAGGAATTTTCATCGAAGAAAGCGAAGATTACAAAACGTTCTGGAGCATCTTAACCGAAAACCTGATGAACACCTATCAGGCTCATCCTGTCCATACCTTGCAAGAGATGAGCAGACTGAAAACATCTTTCCCTGACAATATCAAACTGTATGTTGCCCGAGAAGAATCAGGCAAGATGCTAGGCGGAACCGTTTTGTACATCAGCAGGAAAGTGGTTCACACGCAGTATATTTCCGCATCAGAAGAAGGAAAGAAGGCGCATGCACTAGATGCCTTGTTTCAGAATCTCATTAAAACAAAATATAAGGATTTTGATTATTTCGATTTCGGAACTTCTAATGAAGAAGGTGGAAAGGTACTCAATGCCAGCCTCATCTATCAGAAAGAAGGTTTCGGAGGAAGAGGAGTGGTTTATGATACGTATGAATGGACATTATAAGAAAATATAAATCCCGAAATTCCTGATGTGGAACTTCGGGATTTTTCTATAGAGTTAACAGGTTAACAGTTAACACCTGTTTTTTGCATACTTGCCAGCTATTATACCTTATTTATAAATGCAGCATTCTGCCTCTTACAAAAGTATAACTGTCACACCACGAGCAGCTTGCGCACCCATAACCAGTGCCTGCTCAATATCGGCAGTTTTGGAAGGACCACTGATGAAAGTACCGAAATTGTACTTCGAATCCATCTCAATACGGGCATAAGCCTCATGCATATTGTTCACAATCTTGGATTTTTCGAGGAAAATCACAAGATATTCCGAGATGAAAAGCACAGCTTTCTCCTTCATGGTCTGAGGAATCCAGACGCAACCATTCTCGGCAACGCCCACTTCACCACGAACTATACCCACATCAGTACCATTCAAGTCATTAGCCTCAGCCACCGTATCAGGATTCTTCTGGGCCATCGTGATTTCAGGGAGATGAGAGGCAAAGACCTTGGCTTCAGGATAAGCCTTCTTCACCAGTTCATCCAGGCTCTCGCCCTCCTTTGCCTCAATCACATGACCTCCCACCGATTCCGTCATCTCGATAAACTGTTTCAAGGTATCCTCATACTGAATACCCTTCACATCCACGGCAGGCATATCGAATTGAACATGCGTGTTCTTACGCAACTTGTTCAGGAAATCTTCTTTTTTCATTTTACCTTACCCTCCTTCCATAATTGATGAAAACTCTTCTTCGCAAACTCAGGCATGGCGTGACCGATACCCCACGCATTCCAATTGCTAAAGTGCGTGCAGCATTCAGGAACCAGATTGACAAGCGGAGCAAACTTCAGGGCGGTGGTGTAGAGCGCAGGACGATCGAAGAGATACTTCATACCATTCGACATCGCTCTCTTCACAGGATTTGCCTTGCCCAGTTTCTCCAGACTCTGGCGCCAAGCGTAAATCTGAGAACCAGGACCCACCTTGGAAGGACATACATTGTCGCAAGACAGGCACAAGGTGCAGGCTGAAACATTGTCGCTGTACTTCTGAGGATTCTTCAGCATTCCCAGGTTCACACCGATAGGACCCGGAATGAAATAGGTGTAGCTATAACCGCCCGAACGGCGATAAACCGGACAGGTGTTCATGCAGGCACCGCAGCGCATGCACTTCAAGGTCTGCCAGTGGTCCTTGTCGGCAAGAATATCGCTTCTGCCATTATCCACCAATACCACATGCATCTCAGCACCCGGACGAGCCTGGCGGAAATGAGAAGTATAGGTAGTGGTAGGCTGACCTGTTCCGCAGCGGCAGAGCAGGCGCTGGAATACAGCCAATGACTTATAATCAGGAACCAGCTTCTCGATACCCATCGCCACGATATGGAGCTTAGGCATGGAAGTGGTCATATCGGCATTTCCCTCGTTGGTGCAGACCACGCAATCGCCCGTGGCAGCCACACCGAAGTTACAGCCGGTCATACCAGCTCCAGCTTCCATAAACTGGTCGCGGAGATGATGGCGGGCGCAGCGGGTCAGGTAAGTAGGATCGTAGTTTCCGATTTCCTTGGAGATTCCCTTCTCCTCGAACATCTTACCCACTTCCTCACGCTTCAGGTGGATGGCAGGCATTACGATGTGACTAGGCTTCTGACCCAAGAGCTGGATGATGCGTTCACCCAGGTCGGTCTCCACCACGTCAATGCCGTGCTGCTCCAGATAAGGGTTCATCTCGCACTCCTCAGTGAGCATCGACTTCGACTTCACCATCTTCTTCACATTATGATCTTTCAGAATACCGAGCACAATCTCATTGAATTCCTGCGCATCCTTTGCCCAGTGCACCTTCACTCCACGGCTCTCCAGATTCTTGGAAAACATATCGAGGTAATCGGCAAGGTGGGTGATGGTGTGCATCTTGATTTCAGACGCATGCTCGCGGAGATCCTCCCACTCAGGAAGTCCCTGCGCCATCTTATCTCTCTTCTGACGAACAGACCAGAAGGTAGCATCGTGCCAGGTGGTCTTCTCTACATTCTGCGTAAACTTCGCAGCTCTCTTGGAATGTTCTGTACTCATAGTCCTGCAGCTAAAATTTGAACAACATGGATAAACTTAATCGGCATCTTCTCCTTCTTGGCGATTCCAGCCATGTGCATCAGACAGGAAGAATCCGGTCCGGTGACGTATTCGGCACCCGTAGCCATGTGGCGCTTGATCTTATCCTCTCCCATTCGGGTAGAAACGGCAGGCTCCTCGATAGAGAACATACCGCCGAATCCGCAGCACTCATCCTTGCGCTCCGGTTCGTGGATGGTAATGCCTTCCACCATATTTAATAAGTCGATGATTTTGTTGAAAGGCTTGATGTGTCGCTCGGATGGAGACGACAATCCCAGTTCGCGCACACCGTGACAACTGTTGTGTACACTCACCACATGCGGGAACTTGCCCGGGACATGATCCACCTTCAGCACATCGTGAAGGAACTCCACAACATCCATAATCTTCTTTGAGGAAATACACTCGTGCTTACCCTCAAGGATTTTAGGATAATACACCTTTACGTAAGCAGCACATGAGGCAGAAGGAGCTACGATATAATCGTAATCCTTGAACAGCTCATCAAATGTCTCTATGACCTTCTCCGACTTGTACTGAAAACCGGCATTAGCCATTGGCTGGCCGCAGCAAGTCTGTTTTTCGGGATAACCCACGTCTAGTCCGTAATGCTTAAGCAACTTGTATGTAGCCACACCCGCTTCAGGGTAAAGGGCATCCACATAACAAGGGACGAATAATCCGACTTTCATTGTTGTTATATTTATCTTGTTTGCTATTTTTATTCTTTTTCTACATGACTAAAAGCCGCTGCAAAAGTAACAAAATAATTGCAAAAATACGACATTCTAGAGAAGAAATAATAATAATTGATGTTATTTAACTGTAAAGATTTGCAGAAAATTTGGAATAATCAAATAAATAGCGTAACTTTGTAGCCCGAAATAGAAATTAAACTTATAGTTATATAACATGATGAAGAAACAGCTTAAGAAAGTTCTCGTACTAGGTTCTGGTGCTTTGAAGATTGGCCAGGCGGGTGAGTTTGACTATTCCGGTTCGCAGGCTCTCAAGGCCTTGCGCGAGGAGGGTATTAGTTCCGTCCTTATTAATCCAAACGTTGCTACAATTCAGACAAGTGAAGGTATTGCTGACAAGGTTTATTTCTTGCCGGTGACACCTTTTTTTGTAACTGAAATTATCAAGAAGGAGCGCCCTGACGGCATCATGCTCGCTTGGGGTGGCCAGACGGGTTTGAACGTTGGTACTGAGCTTTACCTCAACGGTGTGCTCAAGGAGTATGGTGTGGATGTATTGGGTACCTCGGTAGAGGCAATCATGAACACAGAAGACCGCGACCTCTTCGTAAAGGAGCTCAACAAGGTTGACCTCAAGGTTCCTGTAAGCCACGCTTGCGAGAACATGGAGGAGGCTGTGGCTGCGGCACGCAACATCGGCTACCCTATCATGATCCGTTCTGCCTATGCGCTGGGTGGTCTCGGTTCTGGTGTCTGCAAGACTGAAGAGGAGTTCAAGGAGATTGCTGAATCTGCCTTCACTTTCGCACCTCAGGTACTCGTTGAGGAGAGCCTGAAGGGATGGAAGGAGATTGAGTTTGAGTGCATCCGTGATGCTAACGACCGTTGCTTCACCGTTGCCTCTATGGAAAACTTCGACCCACTGGGTATCCATACCGGTGAATCTATCGTGGTGGCTCCTACCTGTTCTCTTACCGACGAGCAGGTGAAGATGTTGCAGGACATCGCCGTGAAGTGCGTCCGTCACCTCAACATCGTGGGTGAGTGCAACATCCAGTATGCTTTCAATGCTGAGACCAACGACTACCGTATCATCGAGATCAACGCTCGCTTGAGCCGTTCTTCTGCCCTCGCATCTAAGGCTACAGGTTATCCTTTGGCTTTCGTTGCAGCCAAGATTGCCCTCGGTTATACACTCGACCAGATTGGCGAGATGGGTACTCCTAACTCAGCTTATGTGGCTCCATCACTCGACTATATGATCTGCAAGATTCCTCGTTGGGACCTTACCAAGTTTGCCGGTGTAAGCCGCAAGATTGGTTCTTCCATGAAGTCTGTAGGCGAAATCATGTCTATCGGCCGCTCATTCGAGGAGATGCTCCAGAAGGGTCTCCGTATGATTGGTCAGGGAATGCACGGTTTCGTAGGCAACGACCACACCAAGTTCGATAACCTGGATGAGGAGCTTTCTAACCCTACCGACCTCCGTATCTTCGCCATCGCCCAGGCTTTGGAGGAAGGTTACACCATCGAGCGCATCGAGGAGTTGACCAAGATTGACCCTTGGTTCATCGAGCGCATGAAGAATATCGTAGATTACAAGCACAAGCTTTCTGAATATAATACTCTGGAGGAGATTCCTGCCGAGGTATTGCGCGAGGCTAAGGTATTGGGCTTCTCTGACTTCCAGATTGGCCGCTTCGTATTGAAGACTCAGAACACCAATATGGAGAAGGAGGTGCTCGCAGTTCGTGCCCAGCGCAAGAAGTTGAACATTCTTCCTGCCGTAAAGCGCATCCCTACTGTGGCAAGCGAGCATCCTGACCTCACCAACTATCTCTACATGACATACGCCGTAGAGGGTTACGACATCAACTACTACAAGAACGAGAAGTCTGTCATCGTTCTCGGTTCGGGTGCTTACCGCATCGGTTCTTCTGTAGAGTTCGACTGGTGTTCAGTAAACGCCATCAACACAGCCCGCAAGTTGGGTTACAAGTCAATCATGATCAACTACAACCCGGAGACCGTATCTACCGACTACGATATGTGCGACCGTCTCTACTTCGATGAGCTTTCATTCGAGCGTGTACTCGATGTCATCGACCTGGAGTCACCACGTGGTGTGATTGTTTCTGTAGGTGGTCAGATTCCAAACAACCTGGCTATGAAGCTCCATCGCCAGTCTGTGCCAATCCTGGGTACATCTCCTGTCAACATCGACCGTGCCGAGAACCGCGGTAAGTTCTCTGCCATGCTCGATAAGTTGGGCATCGACCAGCCTAAGTGGAGCGCCCTCACCTCTATGGAGGATGTTCAGAAGTTCATCGACGAGGTAGGCTATCCTGTTCTCGTTCGTCCATCTTACGTTCTTTCCGGTGCAGCCATGAACGTTTGCCACGATGATGATGAGTTGCGTCGCTTCCTGGAGGCAGCTTCTGAGGTTTCCAAGGAGTACCCGGTGGTTATCTCTCAGTTTATGACAGAGACCAACGAGATTGAGTTCGACGGTGTGGCTCAGAATGGTGAGATTGTAGAGTATGGTATTTCAGAGCACGTAGAGTATGCAGGTGTTCACTCTGGTGACGCTACCATGACCTTCCCTGCTCAGCAGATTTCCTTCGCTACAGCCCGTCAGATCAAGAAGATTTCACGTGCCATTGCCAAGGAGCTCAACATCTCGGGTCCTTTCAATATCCAGTATCTGGCTAAGGGTCGCGATGTGAAGGTGATCGAGTGTAACCTCCGTGCATCCCGCTCATTCCCATTCGTGAGCAAGGTATTGAAGCGCAACTTCATCGAGACTGCTACCCGCATCATGCTCGACGCTCCATATCAGAAGCCAGACAAGTCTGCCTTCGATATCGACCGCATGGGTGTGAAGGCTTCACAGTTCTCATTTGCCCGTTTGCAGAACGCCGACCCAGTTTTGGGTGTGGATATGAGTTCTACCGGTGAGGTAGGTTGTATGGGTGATACTTTCGAGGAGGCATTGCTCAACTCATTGATTGCCACCGGCTACAAGATTCCTTCTAAGGATAAGGGCATCATGCTTTCAAGCGGTGGTGCTAAGGAGAAGGCTTCTCTGCTCGACGCTGCCCAGGCACTGGTGAAGAACGGTTACACCATCTACGCTACAGCCGGTACAGCGAAGTTCCTCAACGAGAACAACGTGAAGGCTACAGCCGTAGGATGGCCTGATGAGGACCACAAGGATCTTCCTAACGTGATGCAGATGATTGCCGACCACAAGTTCGACCTCATCGTCAACATCCCTAAGAATCATACCAAGCGTGAGTTGACCAATGGTTACAGAATCCGTCGTGGCGCCATCGACCACAACATTCCTCTGATCACCAATGCCCGTCTGGCTTCCGCCTTCATCGAGGCATTCTGCACAATGAGCCAGGATCAGTTGCAGATTAAGAGCTGGCAGGAGTACGAGTAATCGCACGCAGATTATGCGGATTACGCAGATTTATATAAAATACGCCCTGTAAGGCAAGGCACAAGTTCAAGATTGTGCCCCAGCCTTACAGGGCTTTTTTATTCCCAGCGATAAGAAAACGGAGTTGGGATGATGGCTTTCTCATTATTTTATTGTACCTTTGCAAACAGAAATAAGATTAAGGAATGATAGTTTGTATAGCAGAGAAACCGAGCGTGGCTAAGGATATTGCCCGAATCATCGGAGCTACCACGGCGCGCGACGGTTATATGGAAGGTAATGGTTACCAAGTGACATGGACTTTCGGCCACCTTTGTGAGCTGAAGGAACCTGATGATTATACTCCAATGTGGAAGCATTGGAGCCTTTCGGCATTGCCGATGATTCCACAGCGCTTCGGCATCAAGCTCATCAATGATGAAGGCATCAAGAAGCAGTTTGCCACCATCGAGAAACTGATGCAGGCTGCCGACAGCATCATCAACTGCGGTGACGCCGGACAGGAAGGAGAGCTCATCCAGAGATGGGTGATGCAGAAGGCGCAGGCAAAATGCCCTGTCAAGAGACTGTGGATTTCATCCATGACCGATGAGGCCATCAAGCAAGGCTTCCAGGAACTGAAAGACCAGGGGGAATATCAGTCACTCTATCTTGCCGGACTTTCCCGTGCCATCGGCGACTGGATTCTCGGTATGAACGCCACCCGACTTTACACATTGAAATACGGACAGAACCGACAGGTGCTCAGCATCGGCCGGGTGCAGACCCCTACCCTTGCCCTGATCGTAAACCGCCAGAAGGAAATCGACAACTTCGTTTCCGAACCTTACTGGGTACTCGCCACCATCTACCGCGACACCCAGTTTACCGCCACCAGCGGCAAGTTTACCAGCAAGGAGGAAGGCGAGAAGGCTTTCAGCACCATCGCCGGCAAACCCTTCACGGTTACGGATGTAAGCAAGAAGAAGGGAAACGAGGCGCCGCCTCATCTCTACGACCTCACCTCGCTGCAGGTGGATTGCAACAAGAAGTTTGCCTACTCTGCCGATATTACGCTGAAGCTCATCCAGAGTCTCTACGAGAAGAAATATACCACTTATCCTCGTGTAGATACCCAGTTCCTCACAGACGATATCTATCCGAAATGTCCGCAGATTCTGAATGGTGTGAGCCAGGCAAAGATAGCCAGTCAGCAGAAATACCTCCCGCTCATCCAGCAGCTCGCAGCCACCGGCAAGAAGTTGCCTAAGAGCAAGAAGGTATTCGATAACAGCAAGGTGACCGACCACCACGCCATCATCCCAACCGGTGTTCCGCCAACCGGACTCACCGATATGGAGGCGAATGTCTATGACCTCATCGCCAAGCGATTCATCAGCGTGTTCTATCCGGATTGTAAATTCTCTACCACCACCGTATTGGGAGAAGTCATCAACGAAGACGGACCAAAGCCGGAAAAGATAGAGTTCAAGGTGAGCGGCAAGGAGATTCTCGAACCAGGCTGGCGAGTAGTCTATGCCAAGGATGTAAAGAATGCCGATGATGACGATGCAGATAATGCCAACGGAAACGATGGCGGAAATGCAGACTCTGGAAACGGAAACGGCGCCAAGAAGGAAGTGGTAGAAGAGCGAACCCTCCCTTCTTTCACAAAAGGCGAATCAGGAGAGCATCAGCCTACCCTGACGGAGAAATGGACCACGCCACCGAAGTATTATACCGAGGCAACCCTGCTCCGTGCGATGGAGACAGCCGGTAAATTCGTGGAAGACGAGGAACTTCGTGCTGCATTGAAGGAGAACGGCATCGGTCGTCCATCATCCCGTGCCGGCATCATCGAGACCCTCTTCAAGCGCCACTACATCCGCCGCCAGCGCAAGAATCTGATGGCAACTCCAACAGGCATCGAGCTGATCGACACCATTCACGAGGAACTCCTGAAGAGTTGTGAGCTGACCGGTATCTGGGAGAAGAAGCTCCGAGACATCGAGCACAAGACCTACGACCCAGCCGAATTCATCAATGGTCTGAAAGAGCAGATCAACAAAATCGTCATCGATGTCTTATCGGATAATAGCAGCCGAAGAGTGACCATCATGACGGAGGAAGATCTCAAGAAAAAGCCAGCGACCAAGAAAGCAACAGCCAAGAAAGCGCCAGCCAAGAAAAAGGATGCAGCCCCTCAGCCAGCTCCAGCTCCTCAGGCTCCAGCCGACCCAATGGTAGGCAAACCATGTCCGCTCTGCGGCAAGGGCGTCATCATCAAGGGCAAGACCGCCTATGGCTGCAGCAATTGGAAATCCGGCTGTCAATATCGCCAGCCATTCCCGCAGATGTAAATTCACGAAACAGATGTAATTTTCCGGAAATAAATCCAGAGTATAAAGCCCTGATTATAATAATTGCGCATGAGATTCGTTATTATTATAATTAGGGTTTTACCATTTATATTACAGTATGAAGCATATTAGATTCAATCAAATCATAACAGCACTCTGCTGCCTTCTCCTGATGAGTTGCGGCATTGACAAGAACCTGAAGAAGGGAGAGAAGTTCCTTTCTCTGGGCGAATACTACGATGCTGCCGACCAGTTCAAGCAAGCTTATACCAAAACTCCAGCCAAGGAGCGTGATAATCGTGGAAAGATTGCCTTGAAGATGGCTCGCTGTTACGAGAAGATTAATTCCACCCCCAAGGCGATTGCCGCCTATCGCAATGCCATCCGTTACAATCAGGCATCATCAGACGACCGCCTGGCTTATGCCCGTATGCTCATGAAAAACGGTGAATACAAGCAGGCAGAAAAAGAATTCAGAATCCTCGTTGATTCCATGCCCGACAATATTCTTGCCCGAAACGGCTTGAAATCGGCACAGATAGCTCCCATCTGGAAGAAAGAAGGAAGCCGATATAAGGTGAAGAAGATGGACGTATTCAACTCTCGAAGAGATGACTATTCACCCATGCTCTTGGGCGATGAATACGACCAGCTCTATTTCACTTCTACCCGAAATGAGGCAGAAGGTGACGAACTCAGTGGAATCACCGGCACCAAAGCTGGCGACATCTTCTTATCAGAAAAAGACGATAAGGGGAAATGGAGCAAGCCCGAAGCCATTACTGGTGGTCTTAACACCGCCTATGACGAAGGAGCCTGTTGCTTCACTCCTGATGGCAGGGAAATGTATCTTACTCAGTGTACAACCGACCCATCCGCTCCCCGTTATGCACAGATTGTAACCTCACCTCGCTCTGACGCAGCCTGGGGCAAGACATCAAACCTGGAAATTACGAAAGATACATTGAGCAGTTATGCCCATCCAGCCATCAGTCCCGATGGCGAATGGCTCTATTTTGTATCAGACATGCCGGGAGGTGTAGGCGGTCTCGACATTTGGCGCATCCGTCTTACGGCAGCAGGTCTTGGCGGTGTAGAAAATCTGGGGGAACCCATCAACACACCGGGCGACGAGATGTTTCCAACCTTCCGTCCCAACGGTGACCTATACTTCAGCAGCAACGGTCATGTAGGCATGGGCGGTCTCGACATCTTTATCGCCAAAGTGGACAAGAAGACTCGCAGATACAAGCTGGAGCATCCAGGTTATCCGCTCAATTCAGAAGCAGATGATTTCGGAATGACATTCGAAGGTCCACACAACCGTGGTTTCTTCTCTTCAAACAGAAGGGACGGACGAGGCTATGACCACATCTATTCATTCGAGAATCCAGAGATTGTCACCACGATAAAGGGCTGGGTCTACGAGATGGATGGTTATGAACTGCCAGCAGCTCAAGTAATGGTGGTGGGTAATGACGGAACCTTCAAGAAATTGCCAGTAAAGAGCGATGGCTCCTTCTCCATGGTTATCAATACAAAGGTAGATTATCTGGTAATGGCTTCCTGCAAGGGATTCCTCAATCATAAGGAGGAATTGAGAGTAGATACGGCAAAGGAGAGCAAGGAATATGTACTCCAGTTCCCATTGGCTTCGATTACAGCCCCTGTACTCATCGACAACATCTTCTATGAGTTTGACAAGGCTACCTTGACATCAGCCAGCACCAAGGCACTTGATGAGCTCGTGGGATTGCTGAAGGAGAATCCAAACGTAACCATCGAACTGAGTGCCCATTGCGATTACAAGGGCAATGCCGAATACAACAAGCGTTTGTCTCAGCGCCGTGCCCAGTCAGTAGTAGATTACCTGATAGCCCATGGCATCGAGAAGGAACGCCTTACCCCAATGGGATATGGCAAGGAGCGCCCAAAGAAAGTACGGAAGAAATTGACCGAGAAATATCCTTGGCTCAAGGAAGGCGATGAACTCACCCAGGAGTTCATTCTCAAGCAGAGCAAGGAGCATCAGGAGATATGTAACCAGTTGAACCGTCGTACCGAATTCATCGTACTTCGCACTACATATAATATGTTTGACGAGAAGGGCAACCTGAAGAATCCTCCGAAACCAAAGCCAAAGAAGGAGGAATCCGATGACAACGGCTTCGATTTCGAATTTGACTTGGAATAAAACGTATTTTAACCAATAGATAATCTCCGTTCATAGACATTGAACCGACATTCAAAGACATTGAACCGACATTCAAAGTCATTGAACGGAGATTCAAAGACAATGAACGGAGATTCAAAGACGATGAAAGGAAACTCAAAGGGCATTGAACATTACTTTCAGAACAAGCAAAAAACTCTTTTTATTAGCTTTAGAAATATTTTCAGCTAATAGAAAGAGTTTTAATTTTATTGTATGGAATGGTATGATGTAATGTGATATTGTATATGATATAACTACATCTACCTGATATTCCTACCCTCTGGCATCCGCCAGTTCATTATATCCCCAAACCATGATGAGAACGAAGATTCCTGCCAGCATCATCAAGAGATTTTGCGAGTGACCGATGGACTCAGCCACATGCGTAAGAGCACGGGAGCCGGTCATCAGGAATTCTAACTTCATAGAGAAGAGCCAGCCCTGAATCAGCTCCCATCCCTGGCAAACGACAGCAGCAATCACTCCGATAGCCACACAGACTGCCGTCCACAAATGCTCCAGTCTACGGCGCTTAGCCAAAGCCTGCTCCTGCTCAAAAGCCGGCACGGTCTTTTCCTGCTCAAGAGCCGGCAATGCCTGCATCACCCTATTAGAGAATCCATCATCCGGAACCTCATCCATCCTGTTATCAGCAAAGAAAGCCTGCAAGAGCTGCTCGTCTGAGACGCTCAACGGCTCCATATCCATGTTTTTTATCTTATCATTTATCTTATCGGTCATAACCATTATGCTTTAAGTAACTTGCAAGTTTCTGTTTTCCACGAGAGAGATGCGACTTGATGGTGCCTTGCGCCATTCCCGTCACTTCTGCTATCTTATCTATAGAGAGTCCATCCATCAGCTGCAGCGTGATGCATGTCCGTTCGTTATCGCTCAATATCTGTAGGGCTTTCATCAAATCCATCTTCAATCCGCTGTTCCCACCCTGCGCATTCTGTCGGGAAACAGCCGGCGTATCGATGTCTTGCGTCTCCTTATGACTGCGGGTATAATCATACCACACATTATAGGCGATGCGATAAAGCCAAGTGGAGAAGTTGGCTGTACCCTTGAAACTCGACAGATGGGTATAAGCCTTCACAAAGGTATCCTGCGCCAAGTCGTCACTCAGCTGCGCATCCCCCAGCGTCTGCCGCAGGAAGAACCCACGAATGGGTGACTGATACTTCTTGACCAGCAGGTCGAACGACTTGCGGTCGTGAAGTATCACCACCTTCGTGACGAGAGAAATATCGGATAACTTTTCCACTATATATATTAACTAATAATTATTCATTAATTTTTACACCGGAGTTCCATTATATCCAGTTCCCTGATTGCCATGTCGGTTCTTCCACCAATCCTTGATGGCAGGAAGAGAACCTATCAGGGTCTGTCCCAACCCATAGAAGAAGACCAGGGCTCCGATACCAGCCAGGAAATCAGCATCCCACCATGAGAACATGGCGCACAAGCCTGCTCCCAGGAAGGCATTTCTCAATCCTCGCTTCACCAGATATTCATCGCTCTGTTTATCTATCGGCCGGTCGCTTTCCGGAACATTGATACCTTTCTCCATCGCCATCTCCGCCAGCTTCATCCGGTCGTTGTGTCTACGCATCAGATAACGGACGATGAGAAATATGATAATCAAAGGGGCAAAGACGAACAACAAGCCGAAGATCACACAGAAGATGATGATTACACTCAGCGCCCACCCCCCAAACACCGAACCAATGAAATCGAACGGGTCATCATAGTTGCCCAAACTGTATTTGGAATGATAAGCACGTGCATCATCATTGTTGTCATCATAATCCTCATATCCTGCCGTATCTGTACTGGTCGTATCAGAATATGCCTCCAACCCTTCATCACTTTTATCAGCCTGCTGGTTGCCTGAGGCTGCAGTAGCCTGCTTGTCCACCTGCTGTGTAGAAGGATGATACCGATGTTTTGGAGCAGAAGATGCCCAAGATACCTGTGTAGCTCCGATGCTCATGATGAGCGCCAATGTCAATAACGCTTTCTTCATATCTATCAATATTTTTATTGTTTTACCTTGTTATTTATTAAATTTTCTGCTTCTTAGACGCATCCGTTGCCATTTTAGTTGCAAAGAAACGAAAAATTTCTTATTTTTGCAAACAAATTAAAGAATATACACATAAAATGAAGACATTACCAGAAGATTTCATCAAATATACACAAGAGTTGATGGGCGATGAATTGTTCCAGCAGCTGAAACAGGGCATCACCGAGCAGGAAGCCCCTATCAGCATCCGTCTCAATCCTTTCAAGTGCAAGGAGGGAGAAGATGTAAGGATGGAGAATTCTCCTGAAGATGGAGAACAGAACGTAGAGGGCGAACAGCAAGTGAAGGGCGAACCGATTCCATGGTGTCCTTCTACCGGTCGCTATCTCTCCACCCGTCCCAACTTCACCTTCGACCCTTGGCTCCATGCCGGGAAGTATTATGTGCAGGAGGCTTCTTCCATGTTTGTGGATCTGGTGATTCGACAGCTTGTTCACGAACCCGTAATGATGCTCGATCTCTGTGCTGCCCCGGGTGGAAAGTCAACAGCTCTTCGTGCAGCGCTGCCCGAGGGAAGTCTGCTCTTCAGCAACGAACCGATGCGCACCCGCTCTCAGATTCTTGCCGAGAACATTCAGAAATTCGGGCATCCCGACATGATTGTCACCAACAACTATCCACGTGATTACAAGAAGTCGAAGCTCAAGTTTGACATCATTCTCACCGATGTGCCTTGCTCGGGCGAAGGCATGTTCCGTAAGGACGATGGAGCCATTGAAGAATGGAGTCTGCAGAATGTGGACAACTGCTGGCATCTGCAACGTGAAATCGTAAGCGATATCTGGAACTGCCTGAAACCGGGCGGCATCCTCATCTACTCCACCTGTACCTTCAATGCCCACGAAGACGAAGAGAACATCGCATGGATCTGTGAGGAACTGGGTGCAGAACCTTTTGCCTTAAACGGCATTGAAGAAAACTGGAACATCACCGGTAATCTCATCGGCACAGATATCCCTGTCTATCGCTTCCTCCCAGGCAAGAGTCGTGGAGAAGGCATCTTCCTCGCTGTACTCAGAAAAGAGGGAGAACCAGAAATGGAGAAGGAAGACAAAAAGAAGAAGAAAGACAAGAACAAGGATAAAGGAAAGAACAGAGGAAACAAGGGGAAGAGCCTGCAGATTCCAACAGACTGGTTGAAGTCATCCGACTATGAAACGATAGCCGAAGAGGATAACTTCTATGCCATTCCTAACCGTTGGAAAGCCATCTACGAGGATGCTACCAAGAATCTGAAGGTGATACATGCCGGCATCAAACTGGGAACGAGCAAGGGAAAAGACATCATTCCCGACCAGAGTCTCGCCCTATCCGTGA
This sequence comes from uncultured Prevotella sp., assembly GCA_934196725.1. GTDB lineage: Bacteria > Bacteroidota > Bacteroidia > Bacteroidales > Bacteroidaceae > Prevotella. The sequence continues at coordinate 14,880 of CAKPWR010000007.1, read as the reverse complement.
TGCTCAATAAAGAGGCCTTTCCACAAGTAGAACTCTCTTACGAGGATGCTATCCGCTACCTGCGCAAGGAGGCTGTCAATCTTCCTGCAGAAACCCCTAAGGGCTATGTGCTGGTTACTTACCGCCAAATGCCTCTGGGCTGGGAGAAGAACATCGGCAACCGTGCCAACAACCTCTATCCACAAGAGTGGAAGATCAAGAGCAGCCATGTGCCGGAAGAACAATTAATAATTAACAATTAATAATTATACATTATACATTAAAAAATGCTCAGCATCATCGCCTGCATATCCAAAGAAAGTAGAGCAATCGGCTATCAGAACCGGTTGCTCTATCATATAAAATCCGATATGACCCGCTTTCGCGAGTTAACTACCGGGCATGTCATTATCATGGGCAGAAAGACCTATGAATCACTTCCCAACGGTGCACTCCCCCACCGCCGTAACATCGTAGTTTCCAAGAGCCGGAAAGAACTGCCTGACTGCGAGGTTTACGCTTCTTTGGAGGAAGCGCTGGCTGCTGTCACAAATGAAACAGGAAGAGATGAAGCAGGAACTGATCATACCAACATAGACAAAGAATGCTTTATCATTGGTGGCGAAAGTATTTATTCCCAAGCCCTTCCGCTTGCCGACAAGCTCTATCTCACCATAGTAGATCAGGAACCAGAAAATGCCGATACCTTCTTTCCTGCCATCACCCCGGAAGAATGGGAAGTAACAGAAAAGGAAATGAGGAATGAAAACGACTTATCGCTCACATTCCTCACACTCTATAGAAAGCAATAAAAACTATTCTTCTTCTGTTGCTTCTTCCTCCACAGGATCATCAAATCTCTGGATATCAGCCATAGAAAGCTGACGGTTGATAGCTGCATTGAAAGAGATGATTGTCTCGCTGCGAGACAGACCCAGAGGCTGCAACTTATCATGAATGATTTCCAGGAGATGGTGGTTGTTGATGGCGTAGATCTTGATGAACATATCAAAGCCACCCGTCGTATAATGACATTCTACCACCTCAGGAATCTTCTTGAGTTCTTCTACTACTTGGTCGAATTTCTCAGGTTCCTTCAAGTACAGTCCCATATAAGCACAGGTTTCATAACCAATCTTTTCAGGATCTATAATAAACTGCGAACCCTTGATAATGCCTAGGTTTGATAGTTTAGCTACACGCTGATGAATAGCTGCACCGCTCACATTGCAAGCGCGTGCTACTTCCAAAAATGGAATACGGGCATCTTGAGAAATCAACTTCAAAATCTGCCTGTCTAATGAATCTAATATTTGTTTTGCCATATCTTCTGTTAATTTGCTTGCAAAGATAGCACAAAAATTTAATAACAGCAACTTTTCTGAATAAAAAAATAATAATTTAATATTATTTTTCCTTTTAGGCCACATTATTGCCCTTTTTCTACTGCAGAATAGCTGATTTTGATGGCTTTTGCCTGCCTTAAAGCCTGCTTCACATCTGTGATAACACCCATCTTCGTATCCTTATCTGCCTTGATGGAAACAGTCATCAATCGCTGGTCTTCTGCGGACATGCGCTTCTTCTCTGCTGCCATATAATCCATCACCTCTGGAGCTGTTGCCAGCTTGTCATTCAGCTGAATCTGCGTTTCCTTGCCATATTTGCCCTGCAAATCCTTGGTTGGTTTGCCGATATAGATATGGCTTACTGCCGACTTCTTGGTCAATCGGGTCAGATTCTTGCCCTGTGGCACCCTGCATTCCACCTTCAATGTCACCTGTCGCATGTGAGTAACAATCATGAAGAAGAAGAGTACCGAGAATATCAGATCTGGCAGAGACGATGTATTCAGTTCAGGCACATCATGCGATTTTTTTCTGAAACGAATCATGACTTACCTCCTTTCTCCTGCTGTTCTCCTTTCTCCTCCTGCTCCTCTGCATGGGCATCAATGCTCTTATCCTCATGAGTCATGGCGTTGGCATACGACTCCGTGATACGCTGAGGAGTGATTTTACGGATTTCCTCCTTCTGTTCATTAGTCAGCAGAGTATAATTCCTATGATATTTCTTCTGAGCCGCTTCATTGCGAAGTTGGTTATAAGCCTCCATCAGCTGGTTTTGCATCTGGAAATAGAGATTATAATCAGCAGCACGGTCGCTCTCTATAGAGATGAGATGCTTCTTCCCTAGACGATGAACAAAGCGGATGGTTTCGTCCTTGATTTGAGCTACCTTCATCGGCTTGTCGTTTACCAGCAAGGTATCGCCCGCAGTCAGATGAATAGCCATCAGGTTATTCTTGTCTACCACCGACTCCTGTCGTTCCTTCTTCTGAGGTTCCGGCGAAGGAAGTTGGCGCAATAATCCCTTATCCACATCCATCGATGTGGTGACAAGGAAGAATATCAGCAGCATAAACGAGATGTCGGCTGTGGAAGTGGTATTCAATCCCGGGGTTTCATGACTTTTCCTTCTTATCAGCATTTTGCTTTTTATCTTATAGAACCTATATCTTTAAATATTATAGTCAATTACTTCTTCTTTCTGATATATCGGGTTCCGCCAAAGCAGACGGCACCGATGCCTGCCATCAGCATCAGGAGCGATGTGACGACAAACATATCAGAGAGTTTGAGCCAAAGCCAATCGGCATAGTTCTCACCATTGATGAGCATCGGGTCGGAACCTCCCAACAGGAAGGTAACAACAAGAACAGCCAACAGAGAAAGCCACGTGATGCGGAAGATGCGACGTACGGGCACTCCATTCACCACAGCCTCCGACTTCATCGTGCGATAACCCTTGATCATCGAATAGATGGCTAAGCCCACTCCCCCAATGAGGAATAACCACATCAGGACGATGAGCACATCCGTAAACAGAGGCGCATTGAAGTCTGGATTCTCATCAAAAGGCATATCATAGCCCACCAGGAAGAACAATCCGAATACCAGCACAGCCAAACCTATCAAGAGATAGAAAATGCGCTGAGAGATATTCTCTGCAGACTTGTTACTAGGAACATTAAACTTTGAACTATGAACTTTGAACATTTCTCTCTTCGTTTATTTATTCTTGGCAATAATATCCATTAAAGTCACAGCGGATTCCTCCATCTGGCTTGTCAGATGCTCCACCTTCGAAAGGATATAATTATAGAATACCATGAGTATCAGGGCAACGATGATACCAAAGATAGTAGTAATCAGCGCCACCTTCATACCAGATGCCACGATTGTAGGACTGATATCACCCGCCTGCTGAATCTGGTCGAACGCCATCACCATACCAATCACCGTTCCCAGGAATCCGAGAGATGGAGCCATGGCTATGAAGAGCTTGATCCAGGAGCAGCCTTTCTCGAGATTAGCCGCCTGCACCGTGCCATAACCGCTCACAGAGCGCTCAATATCATCCAGTTTCTCATCAATATGCATCAATCCCTGATAGCAGATAGAAGCCACCGGTCCACGCGTATTGCGACAGAGGTCCTTAGCCCCTTCCACATCACCTGCTGCCACCTTCTGGTCGATGTCCAGCATCAACTTCTTGGCATTGATTTCAGAAAGACTGAGATAGATGATTCGCTCGATACAGAAAGCCAATCCCACGATGAGTGCGATGGCAACGAGCGACATAAAGCCAGCGTTACCCTCTATGAATTTCGTTTTAAGAGCTTGATGAAATCCCATGTTCTCCTCCTGTGCCATCATAGGCAGAGAACACATTGCTGTGAAAACTAATATTGCGAAACGCGCAATAGATGTATTTTTCTTCATAATCATATATACCTTATTATATATATAAAGCGGAAAGAGGGGGATTCGAACCCCCGATTCCCTTTAGGGGAATACACGCTTTCCAGGCGTGCCTCTTCAGCCACTCGAGCACCTTTCCTTTATTCGGAATGCAAAAATATTAATTTTTATCCGAACCACCACATATTCGCTTTCTTTTTATATTTCTTTAACTAAGAATCAGATTTGAATCATCATCGTTCCCGATGTTAAGGCCATTGCCCCGTTTAGCTATTCTAGCCACACGGTGTTTCACCGTACAGCTAGACCTAACATATTACTAGTCAACGATTTACGATATTCGAAATATTACATTTCGGTTGTTTAGAAGTATATATATCCCATATAAAACAAGCGCCCAGAAAAAGCAAAAGCATCTATTTTAAAGCTTTTGCCCTTTCAGGGCGACCTTGCTGATTACAGTTTATAGTTTTCCTTTACTTCTCAGGAATAATCTCGAAGATTTCTGCTGAGCCTTCTATCTGAAGCTTGACAGCCTTCTTCACCAATTCTACCTTGCAGAATGACTGGTCGATGTTGGTGGTTGTCAAAACCTTGCCCTTGGCATTCAGCTGGCGACATACCAATGATTTGCCTGGAGCCAACTTCAACAGCAGGGTGTAACCCTTTACATCCTTTTCTACACCCATGGTAAGGGTGCCCTCGTTGGTGAATGATGTGCAAGGGTTCTCATCGAAACCATACATCGCTGCCTGCAGATTGCCTGCCTCAACAGGGAAGCTCAAACGCTCTGGAGTGGTTGGATTCACCTCGAAAGTGCGGACAGCTGCCCAGTTGCGCTTGTCTGACTTCAACTTCTTGATGCGGATATAACGAGCCTCAACAGGGGTGTCGGTCTTCCAGTTGATGATATACTGCTTCTTCAACTCGCCTGTCAGCGCCTTCCATTCCTTTCTGTCCAGAGAATACTCCAATACGGTGTTGTCGAAGTAATCCACGTCATCCACAGAGTTGCGGCCCTGGAGGATTCTTACTTCTGATACCTGACGCACGCAGCCCAGATCGGCACCAATCCAGTCGCCTGTATTCTGACCATTACCAGATGTATAATAGGTAGTAGAATCGTTGTCGAACATAGCCTTGCTCTGGGTGGTTCTCAAGGTAGCATAAGTACCGATACCCTTATAGAAAGCAGGAACCTTGCCGGTCAACTTCTTGAAGAAACCTGATGCCATATCGTCCATAGACTGCTCGTAGAATGGCTGCAATACCATGGTTCCAGACTTATGCTTCTCGTAGGCTGCCACGTCTTCCTTGCTCATGCGGTTGTTCACGTAGCCCTCCCAGAATGCCTGGTCGTTGCCTGCCTTGTATTCCTTGATGAGGCTCATGGTCTTCAAACCACGCTCACCCAACTTGCCAAACTCTGTCAACCAAGGGCGGAGTTCCTTCATCAGCAGGGTATTCTTGCAGTTTGCCTCCATCTGGGCAGGAGCATTCTTCACCTTGACAAACTCATTCTGCAAAGCATTGAACTGAGCATCTGTGAAGTTATCGATGCGGAAGCTCTTGGTCTCCCATGACTCGATACGGCGATAACCGGTCTCGGTATCGCAAGAGTGCATGGCAAAGGTGCGATAAGCCTCATGTGCCTCAGGAGTGAGATCTACCAAGCCACGCTCCCAGTTGTCCAGAGGGTTATAGTTGGCGATGTTCCAGCTATAGTCAGCTACACCATAGAGAGCCAGTTTGGATGCCTCTCCGTGCTCCATCGGGTTGCTCACGAAACCACAGAGATCCTTGTTGGTCAGGTCGGTCTGCAATCCGTAGGTAGGACCCTGCATGATGATATGGCGTGCATAGTCGGTTACAGGGAAGTTCCACCAGTAGTAAGCAGGGCGCTTGATGCGGGAATTCACCCAGTCAAGAGTCTCGCGGGTCAGGTCGCTACATACCACATCACCTGTCCAGAACACGTTGATGGATGGGTCGAGGGTATTACCGAAGATAGCGAGAGAACCGGTTGGTTTTGGATTCGCCCAGAGACGGGTGTAATCGGTAGGACACATCACGAGTGGAGTCACATCACCCTTAGCCTTCACAAATTCCTTTGCCAGGCGGTTCAGGAGTTCCGACTGCTTCACTGGGTTGGCACCCTCGCCCGAAATATCATCAAAGAAGATAGCGAAAGAGCGAACACCGAGGTCGTACATCAGGTCGAGTTTGTGAACCAGGTTCTGATAGTCTTCCTCGTTCCATTTGATGTCCTGTCCCGGATGGATAGCCCAAACGAAGTCCACACGGTTGCGGCGGCAAGCCTGCACCAGTTCGCTGATGTTCTTAGCCTCTTTCTCTGGATAAGGCAAGCGCCAGTTAGGACAGCTGTGATAAGGGTCATCCTTAGGACCGTAGAGATAGGTGTTCATCTTGTTCTTTCCGTAATAATCGATGAGGGAAAGACGCACCTGATGAGACCAAGGTTCGCCATAGAAGCCTTCTACCACACCACGGTTTGGAAGATCAGGATAGTCGTTGCAGGTAGTGTAAGGCATCTGTCCCTTTGCCATCTCGCTGTTTACGATTTGGCGCAGGGTCTGGAGACCGTAGAAGGCACCACGCTCATCGTAACCCACAATCTGGATTCCCTTGGCATCAGCCTTCAGGCTGTAGGCACCGGAAACAGGTTTAACGCCAGCCTTGGCAGCCAGTTTCTCGCCGAAATCGATGGTCAGGCGAATACCTTTAGCGTTGGCAGTAAGGAACTTCACGTCGTCGGCGAACTTGCCTTTCTTGTCGATTACCTTGACGCCTTTCTGCAAATCCAATCGGTTAGCAGCATCCACATTCAGAAAATGTGGTGTAGGACTCACGATGAGTCCGTGATGATCCAGTTTTTTACCCGGAATCATGTTCACGTCCTGCTTTTCAGAACGCTGGCCGCTCAGGTCTTGTGCCTGAGTGCCCTGTGCAAATGCAGCCATCAGGAGGGCTGCCATCAACATTTTTCTAGTCATAATGAATAGTTGGTTTAGGATTTATATTTATTAAAGTTTATATATTTACGAAAGCTTTTGCCCTTACAGGGCGCCTTGCTGATTGCCTTTATAACCCAGGGCGCTGCCCTGGGCTAGGAGCTTCTTCCCTTTCAGGGCGTGCTGCTTCTGTAGCATTTGCCCCTTCAGGGCGTGTGGGACAATTCCTACAAATGGAAGACGCTTTCTACATTTTTATTCGTCTGTTCTGCGAATTCCTCATCGCTCACGTTGTAGGCTTTCGCCAAGGTTTTAAGTACTTCTACCACGAAGGCGCTTTCATTGCGCTTTCCGCGATATGGAACGGGAGCCATGTAAGGGCTGTCGGTTTCCAAAACGATGCGGTTCATCGGAACCACGGAAGGAAGGTCTTCACGCAGATGACTGCTCTTGAAGGTAGAAACACCACCGATGCCCAGCACGAAGTTGTCGAACGAGAGGAGTTCCTCAGCTTCCTTCTGATTTCCGGTGAAGCAATGGAACACACCGCCAGGAAGGTCTTTCTGATACTGACGGAGCAAGTGCACCATCTCGTTCTGCGCCTTGCGGCAATGAATCATCAAAGGCAAGCGGGTTTCTATCGCCCACTTCACCTGCTCCTCGAAAGCCTCCAGCTGCTCATGCTCGAACTCACGGCTCCAATAATAATCCAGTCCGATTTCGCCAATGGCTATAAAATCGGAAATCTGAGGAGACTCACCTGCAGGATTGGCATTGCCTATCATGCGATGTTCCTCCAACATCTTCCTGAGTTCAGCAAGCTGCTCCTTCCAGTCTTCCTTCACCTCCTCTGGGTGCAGACCAATCATAGGATAGGCGTAGCCCGGATATTCGCGGCTCAAAGCCAGCACAGCGTGCGTGGTCTTCACGTCGATGGCAGGCAAGAACACCTTGCCTACCCCCGCTTCTTTGGCTCGAGCGAAAGCCTCCGCTCTGTCCTCATCAAATTCTTCCGCATCAAAATGCGTATGCGTATCTATTACTTTGAACATTGAACTGTCAACTTTGAACATTGAACTTTATGATTAGTAAAGCCGATGAATTCTTCACTCTTCGTTCTTCACTCTTCACTTAAATTAGTACTGGCGCTTCATCATTTTCTGAGCATACTTTGCCAACTCCTCCTTGCGCCCAGCAGGAACATTCACGGCATCCAGATACTTCTTGCTCTGCTCAAAGTAATAGGCTATCTTGTCCTGAGCCATCTTGTCGATACCAATCTCGTTGTAAAGACGGGTTACGGCAGCCACCTTCTCCTTGCGGTCGAACTCCTTGGCATCAACCCACTTCTGGAGTTCTGCACGCTGAGCGTCATCGGCATGGTTGAAGGCATTGATGAGCATGAAGGTCTTCTTGTTGGAAGTGATGTCGCCACCAATCTCCTTACCGAACACCTTGGTATCGCCATAGACATCGAGGAAATCATCCTGCAACTGGAAAGCCAGACCAATCTGCTCGCCAAACTTATACAGGTTCTCGGCATCTTCCTCAGAAGCATCAGCCAGAACTGCACCAATCTTCAGGGCACAAGCTAGAAGCACACTGGTCTTGAGACGGATCATCTCGATATACTCCTCTTCCTTCACGTCATTGCGAGTCTCAAACTCCATGTCATACTGCTGTCCCTCACCGATTTCAAGCGCTGTGGTGGTGAAGAGTTTCATCACCTTGGCAAGATGCTTCTCGTCACACTGAGCCATGCGGTCGTAGGCAAGAACCAGCATGCTGTCGCCCGAAAGGATGGCGGTATTGGCGTCCCACTTCTTGTGAACGGTCTCGTGTCCACGGCGCAGGTCGGCATTGTCCATCAGGTCGTCATGGAGCAATGTATAGTTATGATAAGTCTCCAGGGCGATGGCATTCATCAGGATTTTCTCCGGGTCATTCTTGAAGATGTTGTAACCCAGGAGCATCAGGGTTGGACGGATGCGCTTGCCTCCCATAGAGAGAACATACTTCACTGGCTCATATAGCGAATATGGTTTACGGTCGTATGGCAAGTTTTCCAAGAACTCGTTCACCATGTTTAAAATTTCATCAGCTGTCTTCATAATCAAGTAGAATTTAGAATGTATAATTTATAATGAATAATTTATAATTTATAGTTGGAATACCACCGGAACGGCAATCATGGTGCGGCATACCTTGTTTCTGTCCATACCCGGTTTCCATTTCGGCATCATCTTCATCACCCTCAGAGCCTCGGCATCAAGCGTAGGATCTACCGAAGTGCTCACTTTCGTATCAGCGATACTGCCGTCTCTGTTCACGATAAAGGTGATGACAACGGTTCCCTGCACCTTGTTTTTCTGCGCTGCAGAAGGATATTTCAGGTTCTTGGTGAGCCATTGCATGAAGGCAGACCAGCCACCCGGGAACTCCGGAATCTTCTGCACCACCGTAAACTTGATGGGCTCATCTGCCGAACCGTCAGAATTGTCTATCGCAGTCTCAGGCGCCGCTTCCTTCACATCAGCTCCATCCACCGCTCCCGAACCATCTCCGATAACCAGTTCACTGGTGGTGGTACTGATTTTCTCGGGAGATTTCACCATCTGCTGTTCAGTAGGTTTCACCTCCTGCGTGAGAGCCTCAGATGCAGGCGCCTTCGACATGGCTTCTGCACTCACCATGTCCTTCTGGTCGGGTGGCGTCTGCATATCCAGGTCTTGTGCCAGGTCCTCAAAGTTCTCAGCCAGATCATCTCCTCCCTGCGGTCCCTTGTGATATTGCAGTCCCACGAAGAGGAATGTAAAAGCCAAGAGAAGTCCAATCAGGAAAAAGGTTACCCGCTTGTCCTCCAACTGCACTTTATTCGATTTCTTTATTTCCAACATTCTTTACTATTTATCAAGTTTGCAGCCCCCTTCCATCATTTTTAAGACAGGAAACTGCAATATTTCACGTTCAATTTCGTTCTTTTCTACGAAAACAATGCAAATTTACTGTATATTCTTGAAAAAAGCTGTATCTTTGCCAAAGATTTATAGAATTTAAATGAAAAAAATAGTTTTTTCCCTCATATTGACGCTTTTTGCGACATTTATGAATGCTCAAGAGAGCCAAACGAGTTATAATTTTCTGCGCTTACCTGTAAGTGCTCATGCCGCTGCCCTCGGAGGCGATAACATCAGCTTGGTAGAAGATGATGAAGCCCTCGTTTTCCATAATCCGGCGCTGCTGACATCGGTAAGCGACAAGACCATCAACCTCAACTATATGAATTATATGTCGGGGGTGAATGTGGCTTCTGCTTCCTTCAACCGCATCGTGAAGGAGAAGGCGTCATGGGCGGTGTCAGCTCAATACGTTGACTATGGCAAGATGAAACAGACCGATGAGAACAATATTCAGATGGGTGAGTTCTCTGCAAAGGACATAGCGCTTTCGGGTCATTTCTCCTACATGCTTGCCAAGAACCTGGTGGGCGGTATCTCCACTAAGTTCATCACCTCCTACATCGGCGACTACAACTCCATCGCCATGGGTGTAGACCTGGGTCTGAATTACTATGACCCAGAACAGGAACTCTCTGTTTCTGCCGTGGCAAAGAACCTGGGCGGACAGCTCAAGGCGTATGATGAGGAATATGAGAAGATGCCGATAGACCTGCAGGTGGGTGCCACCAAGCGATTTGAGAATACCCCATTCCGCATTTCTGCCACCATGGTCAATCTGAACCATTGGAACGAGGGATTGAAGAACCATCTTGTGGTGGGTGCCGAACTCCTCTTGGGCGAAAGTCTGTGGCTGGGTGCCGGCTATAACGCCCGCCGTGCCGACGAGATGACGATTTCTACAGGCGAAGAGGACGAGGAGAGCAGTCATGGAGCCGGATGGTCGTTCGGTGGAGGTATCAATCTGGAGCGCTTCCATCTCAATGTGGCTTACGGCAAATACCACGTCAGCAGCAGCAGTCTGGTGCTGAGCGTAAATTATTCATTGTAAATTGTAAATTATAAATTTGTTCGAAATATGAAGAAGATTACAATAGCAATTGATGGTTATTCATCATGTGGCAAGAGTACGATGGCAAAGGATCTTGCCAAGGAAATAGGATATGTATATGTAGATACAGGTGCCATGTACCGCTCTGTTACGCTCTACGCCTTGAGAAACAATCTGTTTGATGCAGAGGGCAATATCAAGACCGATGAGCTGGAGAAGAAGATGCCAGAAATCCACATCTCGTTCAAGTTTAATGAGACAACCGGTCGCCCAGACTGTTATCTCAATGGCGAACTCGTTGAGAAGGAAATCCGCTCCCTGGAGGTTTCCAACCATGTGAGTCCGATTGCCGCCATCCCATTCGTCAGAGAGGCCTTGGTTGCCCAGCAGAAGAAGATGGGAGAAGACAAGGGCATCGTGATGGATGGGCGTGACATCGGCACTACAGTCTTCCCAAATGCAGAACTCAAGATTTTCGTTACCGCCAGCTCTAAGGTAAGAGCACAGCGCCGATATGATGAGCTGCAGGAGAAGGGAATGCCAGCTGATTTCGAGGACATCCTGAAGAACGTGGAAGAGCGCGATTATATCGATACCCACCGCGAAACCTCTCCTCTGCGCCAGGCAGAAGATGCCATCGTTCTGGACAACAGCCAGCTGACCATCCCTCAGCAGAAGGCATGGCTCATGGAGCAATACCAGAAGGCTATTGCAGAATAATAAAAGAATAGGAAAATAATGGGAAATAATGAACTAAAATAATATAAAATAATACGCTTTATAAAAATTAGTTAAAATAAAACATTTTAACGGCAAAATGAAATTATTCATTGACAGCACCTTGTAACGAAAGATAGGATTTGCTATCTTTGCAGCAGTATAACAAGGTAGTAATGATATAGATTATAAATTTTGAGTTAATTACTGTTTTTTGAAGGTGGTAAGTCCTCGGGAGAAGACCTACCACCTGTTTTGTTTACATACCTTTCATAATCATAGCATATAAACCAAAAACCGATATTTATAGACTAACCTTTGAAGTCATTTATAATCTTTTCCTTACATTCTTCCATCAGCCATTTTGGAGTACTGGTGGCTCCGCAGATGCCCACGGTATTGACGTTCTTGAACCACGCCATGTCTATTTCCTCAGCACTCTCTATCTGATAGCAGTTGTCGTTCACGCTCTTGCATTCCTTGAAGAGCACCTTACCGTTGCTGCTCTTTCTGCCGCTCACGAAGAGGATGACATCGTGCTTGCTGGCAAAACTGGCGATATTCGGCATGCGGTTAGCCACCTGTCGGCAGATGGTATCAAAACTCTTGAAGGAAGCTCCTTCCACGATGTGCTCCTGACAGTATTCGATGATGCGATGGAACTCATCCAGGCTCTTGGTGGTCTGCGAATAGAGGGCGATGTCCTTCGAGAAGTCCAGCTTTCCTATCTCCTTCAGATGCTCCACTTCCTCAAATTTCTCTACCACGATGGCATGGCTCTCAGTCTGACCTACCAAGCCCAGAACCTCGGCATGACCCTTCTTTCCGAAGATGACGATCTGCGCCTCCGGATTGTTCACATACTGCTTCTTGATGCGTCGCTGCAACTGCAGCACCACAGGGCAGGTGGCATCAATGATTTCTATGTTGTTGCGCTCGGCAAGGGCATAGGTCTCAGGTGGCTCTCCATGGGCACGAAGCAATACCTTCACGCCATGCAGCTCCTCCATCTGCTCGTGGTCGATGGTGATGAGTCCCGCTTCATGCAGTCGTTCCACCTCCATGCCGTTATGCACGATATCGCCCAGGCAGTAGAGCTTACTGCCTTTCTCCAACTCTTCTTCCGCCTTTTTTATGGCAGTGGTCACGCCAAAGCAGAAACCACTACCGTTATCTATCTCTATCTGCACCTTTTTTTAATTTATAATTTATAATGTATAATTATTCATTGTACATTATTTATTGTACATTATTTATTGTACATTATTTATTGTACCTTAATCTTCACTACCACCTTTGCCTGGTCAGGGTCGTTCGTAATCATGAGGATACGAGGGGTCTTCACGCGCGATTTCTTCAGTTCGGCAGCCACTGCTGTCACCTTCATCTTCACGGTTTCTCCCGGCTGCATCTTGCTCTTCTTCAAACTTACCTGCAAGCCCATGGTAAACATCTGCATGCTTCGTATCTCCAGTTCCGACTTACCCTTGTTGGTGAGGGTGATTTCGCCCTTCAGCTTCTTCTTGCCGTTGAAGCTGCCAAGGTTCAGTTCCGTTGTCGATATTTCCAACTTCGGAGCCTTTGCCTTCTGCACGGTTGTCAACTTGTCGAAGTCAGGAAGGAGGACGGCAGAAACCACGATTTCCTTCTCTGGGGCAATCTTGTCGCCAGGACGCTCGCCTAGATAGATGGAAGTCTGGTTCAGTCCCAGGTCACGCAGCTTCTTGGAATCCAAGCCCAGTACTACGACGGCTGAATGATGAGGTGCTACCTTGGATGGAGATACCTGCGCCTGAAGATAATTAGGCAGATGCATCACCACCGGTTCCATCACGCGGTCGGTAGGATTAAAGATGTGGATGCGCTGTACCGGACGGTCGCCACGGTTTACATCATCAAACTCCACTTCCTGGACATCCGACTTGATTTCGCCCAAGAGCTGGTCGTAAGGACCTGCGAAGTCTACCACGCTGCCCACCACCTTACCTCGCATCATGACGATGAAAGGCTCATCAGAGGCATTGCTGTAGAGGCATATCTGCTTCATGAAGGTACCCATCTGCTTGGAATCGTAGACAGCCTTGACCGTGAAGGTCTCGCCTGCAGCGATGCTCTTCTTTGGATATTCCACGGATGTGCAGCCGCAGCTCTTCAATACGTTGTTGATCACCAAAGGCTTATTGCCGGCGTTCTTCATCACGAACTCAGCAGTTACGGGCTTGCGAAACACCACCTGTCCGCAATCCACCACCTCGTGCTGGGTTGTTATCTTCTGTGCTGATGCCGGCAGCGCCAACAGCGCTGACAGCATCCATATATTCATTCGTTTCATACTATTCTATTCTTAATTATTAATTATCAATTCGTCTCCCTCGGCACGACCACCGAATTCCGGGCTGTAGGTGCACTCGGCGGTGCAGGAACCCGACTGGTAGTTGCCCTTGCGGTCGATGTAATACTCCATTTCTACGATGTGCTTACCTTTAGATAAACGGTCGAAGTAGAAATTTGTTGTGTTGTCCCTTGGAGAAACATAGCAGCCCATGCCCCACTGATAACCGCTCAACTGATTGACCGGCTCCAGACATGCCGCACGCTTGTCGGCTATTTTCACGAAATCATAGTCGCGGTCGGCGGTGATGGTGATGATGACCTTTATCTTGTCTCCCACCTTCATCTGCGCCTTGCCCTTACCCTGCAATGCAGCAGGAACGATGACACGGCCAACCTTGATGCCCGATTCCGCAGAAACGATTTCGCTGATAGGCTGCTTAAACTCTGCGTAAACAGCACCCCAGCTGGTATACTCGCTCTTCTTGTCGATGCTCAGCACGGATGCCTTGCCCATCTTTTCGGTCTTCACATAACCCAAAGTGGTGGAATCCTGCGGCATCGGCAGCAGCTTGCCGTCCAGTTTCAGAACAGCATTCTCTGCCTTCCTGCTCCAGTTGCTCTCATTGCCCTTCATGAAAGCATAGACAGCATCCACGGTGTTCACCGGTGTATCCCAGACCTGGGTGCGCTTCGACATCAGGAGCCAGCGCTGCAGTTCCTCGATGGTCTGCTTATCGTTCGGTTTCAGCATCTGCAGCGCCTCTATCACGGATACCTGGGTAGGAATCTTGTAGTTTCTCCAGCTGTAGAGTGCCTTGCGGGTATCGTAGTAGCGGCCCATCTCCTCGCGGTAAACGGCATATTCGTTCACGCTCTGCAGATATTCGCCTGCCTTCTCGCGGTAAGCGGCATTCTGCTTGCTGTTTTTGGCGAGCACCACGGCAGCACGCGCCTTGCCATAGATGGAGAAATCACCGGTCATCTTCGACATCTTTTCCAGCAGATAAACCTTGTCAGCTTCCTGATTCTGCTTCATCTTTCTGCCATCCATCGAAAGGATGTAGAGATAATGCAGCGCCTGTTCGCTAGGACTCACCTTCTGCTTT
>CAKPWR010000006.1 GCA_934196725.1 uncultured Prevotella sp. | reverse complement strand
GTGGCAGAAACAGGGATAAAAAGTGGCATTATCCCAACGATGATTACTACTTTTGGCGTGCGCCTTACACAGTATGCGGCCTTGGCTCAAGTACAAATTACAATGGACGACCTGTTCGTATAAATTCGTATAAACAAATACGAGGACTACCTACAGGTAGTCCTCGTTCGCCTTGACTTTTGGATAAAACCAGCCACTGTTAGCCCCGACTTTTGGATAGAATTAGCCATTGTTTGCCCCGACTTTTGGATAAAATTAACTATTGTTTGCCTTGACTTTTGGATAAAAGTTGTATCTTTGCACTGAAAATCAATAAATTACGCAAAATGGCATATTACAAACGAAACATAGATAAAAAACTCCTGGAATGGAAGGTTTCTCAAAGAAGGAAACCTTTGCTTATACGTGGAGCCAGACAAGTAGGAAAATCTTCTGCTGTACGTCAGTTAGGCAAAGCGTTTAAGTACTTTGTGGAGATAAATTTAGAGAGTCAACCATCCATAAGAGGACTCTTTTCAAAAGATATTGACGTGCATAGAACGTGTGAAGGCATAAGTGCAACTACCGGAATCCCTGTAATACCTGGAGAAACTCTACTCTTCATAGATGAGATACAAGTTAGCCAGGAAGCAATCATGTCGCTCCGTTATTTCAAAGAGGATTATCCGGAACTACATGTCATCGCAGCCGGCTCATTACTGGAATTTACCTTAGAGGAACTTCCTTCCTTTGGAGTGGGGAGAATACGTTCACTCTACATGTACCCTTTTTCCTTTGATGAATTTCTCATGGCACAGGGACTGGATACCACTATAAGTTACAAGCAGCAGGCATCACCCTCATCTCCACTTCCTGATGCCGTTCATAACAAACTGGTAGACCAGTTGAAGACCTTCTATCTGGTGGGTGGTATGCCTGCTGCAGTTACAGAATGGATTGAGACCAAAAGTTATTTGGAATGCGCTCATGTCCATAATGATATCCTGGATACCTATCAGGATGATTTTGCCAAGTACAAGTCGCGCATATCTCCAGCTTTATTGAGAAAGGTCTTGCGTTCCGTTGCTTTGCAGGCTGGCAGTAAGTTTGTTTATAGACAGGTTGCCGATGATGTTCATTCTTCGATCATCAAAGATGCACTTCATCTATTGACATTGGCGGGACTCATAAAGCCGGTAACCCATACTGATGGAAATGGAGTTCCACTTGGTGCAGAAGAGAATTGCAGCTATAGGAAATACCTTTTCTTAGATTTAGGGCTGATGCAAACCATGTTGGGTACTCCTGCAGCTAATGTCCTTTTGGCTTCGGATGTTGATTTTGTCAATAAAGGGGCGGCTTCAGAAATATTCGCAGGCTTGGAACTCGTCAAGAACCACGACTGTTTCCAAAAGGCAGAGATGTACTATTGGCAGAATCTGTCAAAAGGAGCCAATGCAGAAATTGATTATCTGGAAGCGAAAGATGGTGTGGTTATACCGATAGAAGTGAAAGCTACTACCAGGGGCAGTATGCAAAGTTTATGGCTATTCATGAGAAAGAAAGCGCTCCATCATGCAGTTCGTACATCCTTAGAGAATTTTGGAGAGTTTGAATACATTGATAAAGAATCTCAAAATGCCTGTCGCCACGTAGATGTAATCCCACTTTATGCAATGAGTAACTTATGCAAACTAAGCGTTGCTCCGAAAGGGGATTAATGGCAACGTCAGGCGTAAGAGGTAAAGATCGGCAAGTTTTCATTTGGTATAGTATCTTTACAAGCATATCTTTCGAAAGAGTGCGGAAGATTGAATCAAAATAGGCTAACAAAGGTTACATATAGGGACAGTATAACGAACATGCTGCCCCTTTTTTCGTATTATTGGCATCACGCAAAACGGACTTTCGGGAGGCTCTGAGAGACGGAAAAAAGTGACTATCTGGCTACAAATTCAGCTAGAGAAGATAAAAAGCAGAAATTACTAATTTTTGTAAAATACCAGAGAAAAGAACCATTTTTACCGTGCGCGAACCTATTTAGGTGTCTATTTGCCCACCAAATGGACACCTAAAATGGGGGCAACTGGACACCTAGTGGGGGCAACTGGACACCTTATTTCAATTATTTTTTGTATATTTGCGGCATGATTGCTAGATTGGAGCCATGCCGGATTGCTGTCCGACATACCTGTTCATCATGCAGGCAAGCCTCTTATTCTTTTAGGAATGCTCTTCTCTCTGATGATCCAATGGGAATGATGGCGAAGCCTATCCCATCATAGAGGAAAGCTCCTTATCTTTGCGATAAACTGGCAAGCAGATATATAAGACAAAATATTAACATTATTCATTTATAACAAAACGTGTATGAAAAAGAAACAATTACACAAATCGAATTGGCTCGTCACGATGCTGCTGCTCGTGATGGCTATTCTCATGCCTTATGAGGGGGCATGGGCACAAACGAAGCCTTCCAGTGGCGATGGCTCAGTAGATAATCCTTATAAGATATCCACAGCTGCCGAACTGGCGTGGTTCCGCGACTATGTGAACGGAACTATCGTGGACGAAGGCGAAGCAGATGGAACTACTCACCCATCAGCTTCAGCCACGCTGACTGCTGATATCGACTTGTCTGAGTTCTGCCATGCGGCTGATGATGCCAAGAATCCAAAAGAAGTCAGTTGGACTCCTATAGGAAACTCAGATAAAAATAAATATCAAGGTACATTCGATGGCAACGGAAAGACCATCAGTAATCTCTATATCGCCAGCTCTGTATGGGGTGCCGGTTTCTTCGGCTATGCTGATGGGGGCAGCATCAAGAACATCACGTTCAACAAAGCTAACGTAAAGAACGATGGACTACGTACTGGAATTTTGGCAGGAGACGCAGGTTCTTGTATTTTTGAAAACATCAAGACCTTAGGAAACTGTTCGGTAGAAGGAAAAAATGGAACTGGCGGAATAGCAGGAAATGCAAATGGCAACATCAGCAACTGCGAAAACCATGCAATGGTTAATGGTACAAGAGAAGTGGGAGGTGTTGTAGGACGCTTTCAAGGTTCCGGCACTTCCATCACTTCATGTGCTAATTATGGTGACATAACAGGCACGGATAATTTCGTTGGCGGCATGTTTGGAGGATTTCTGAATGGAACCATTCTGAATAGTGCTAACTATGGTAATATAACCGGAAATAGTTATGTCGGAAGCTTGGCAGGCTTTGCAGGAACATGCAATCTAAACAAAGTGTTTTGTACTGGTAATATCACTGCGCAATATGTAGGTGCTCTCTTTGTTGGACTCATCCAAGGTTCCGCCATCTCAGCTTCAGACATCTTGGCATACAACAGCAGCATCAAGCTGATTGTCGGGGGCGTTGCGCAGAAAATTGATAATGACATGGCCATCGGATATGGTTCATTGACTTCTACTGAAATGATAAAGGCATTTACCGAAGAACACTTGAAGAGCGGATTGGTTGCCTATTTGCTCCAGCAAAATGTCTCAGGGAGTGCAAAATGGGGACAGAAACTGGGCACAGATAGCTATCCTTTAGTTGGCTCAGACAACAAGGTTTATTTAGATGGTAATGTGACATTGAATTGTTTAGGCGAGCTGGTAGGTACAGATAAAATCACCAACACAAAGCCTGCACAAGAGGGCACATTCATGTTTCTGCATGGCGATAGTCCAGAACATCACGAGTACATGGCTCCTACTTGCATCGAAGATGGAAATATTGAATATTGGAAATGTAATCTTTGTCATAAGTTTTTCTCGGACGAGAATATGGCACAAGAAGTGAGCACTCTCGTAATATCAGCAAAAGGACACGAATATGATGAGAACGACAAGTGTACGAAGTGTCAGAAAGAAATACCTTCCTTGACATTGGGCAACAAAGCCATAACAATCGAAAAGACAATTGGCACAGAGGATAAAATCAGCGGTTACAATCTTTATAAATATACAGCTCCAGAAGATGGCACATTGGAGGTGACGGCAAACAGCAATGGCAAATTTACCTATGGCACCCTGTGGGAGAGCCGTACGGCTGCATCTTACCTGACTCATAGTGATTATACAAATAATGGCAATAGTCGCGACTTCAAAATCACCTACGATGTAACAAAAGGCACCACTTATTATATCGGTGCAAGAGAAGGCTCTGGCAATGCCATCGAAGGCAATGTTACGCTCAATGTAAAACTGAATGGTCTTGATCGTGACTTACCAGCAGAGATGACTGGTTATGGAACCGAGAAGAAGCCTTTCATACTAAAGTCGGCAGAGCATCTGGCGTGGTTCCGTGACTATGTGAATGAAGGTCACCCTAACGCCTGGGCAAAGATTGCCGATGATGTGAAAGAAATTGATATGAGCAGTGTATGCCATGAGGCTAATACCGCCACGAACACTGAAGAGCTCAGCTGGACTCCTATCGGTAACTCAGAAGAGAATCAGTATCAAGGTACATTCGACGGCAACGGGAAGACCATCAGTAATCTCTACATCAATGCCACCTCTGATTATACCGGTTTCTTCGGCTATGCTGATGCTGGCAGTATCAAGAACATCACTTTCGACAATGCGAAGGTGAAGAGTACAGGTGAGTATTATACTGGAATATTGGCAGGATACGAAGAGAATTGTATTATTGAAAATATCAAGACCTTGGCTAACTGTTCAGTAGTAGGAAATGATTTCGTTGGCGGAATAGCAGGAAGAGCAAGTGGCGACATCAGCAACTGCGAAAACCATGCAATAGTGAATGGTAGATTCTCTGTAGGAGGTGTTGTTGGTAGCCAAGAGGGTGACGACAATTCCATCACTTCATGCGCCAATTATGGTGCTGTAACAGGTACAGACAGCCAAGCTGGTGGCATGGTTGGATTTTTTGGCTCTGGAACCATTCAGAACAGTGCTAACTATGGCGATATAACTGGAACTGATAACGTCGGAAACCTGATAGGAGAAGGTATTATATGCAATCTGAATAATGTGCTTGGCACAGGTAATGTTACAGCTACTTCTAATACAAAGTTTGGCGGTCTCCTTGTTGGATGCATAAACCATTCCTCCAGCACCGCTTCTGGCATCTTGGCATACAACAGCAGTGCTAAGCTTACCATCAATAAAACTGAGCAGACAGGCGATGCCGTAAAGGCTATCGGAGAAGGCTCATTGACCTATCCTGAAGGTAAGAATGAAGCTGACGTGATCAAGGCATTCACCGTAGAGCAGCTGAACAGCGGCGAGGTGGCTTACCTGCTCAACGGAAGCAAATCAGAAGGCAAACTGGCTTGGTACCAGAAACTCTTGGGTGCTGATGCAGATGCTTATCCTGTACTGACAGCTGCAGAAGGCAATACAGTATATAAAGGAACTTTCCGTTACTGCGACAATACGACTTTCTCATATAACAACACTACCTCTGAGGATGCGCAGGTTCATAAACCATCTGCCACTTTAACCAGTCCTGAGTTCGACTCCGACAGTCACATCTATCACATGGGTTGCCGCAACGAGGGCTGCACTCTTCATAAGTATGCAGCAGATGAAGATGGAACACTGGAGGCAACAAAGTCAACAGACGGCAAGTTCTATGTCAAGGAACTGAACCTTACCGATGCTTCTACAGCCATCAACACCCAGGCTCAGTTCACGGTAAAGGACCTGCAATATAGCCGTCAGCTCAGTGAGGGACAGACGGGTTATGTAACACTCTGCCTTCCTTTCGATATCAATGTTGCTGATGTTACTGGTGCAGAGAAATGCTATCCGGTAGGAGATATGATGATTCACATGCCTACAAATGATGCAAGTGTATTGAAATTCGTTCTTATGCTCGATGAGCAGTCTGTCATCAAGGCTGGTACACCAATGATTGTTAAGCTTGGTGCTGAGGGCACAGATCAGAAATTGGTTGCAAAGGCACAGAATGTAGAGTACAGCGCCAGCTTCTTTGCAGCTCCAGCAGCCAAGTCGCTGACTTTGAGAGACTGGGATGGTAAGAGTGGTTTTATGACTATCTGCCACGAACTGACAAATGCCTCAATAGGTGGTGTTTATACTACCACTCCTATGGCAGAAGGAAGCTACAGTTTCCGTGCAGATGGTAAGTTTGGTATCCACACAGGTGATTTGTCTCCTTATCGCATACATCTGAACGTCGAGCCATCGCAGTCGGCTTCTTCACGTACCATGCTGTTCAGCATCGGTTTGCCAGATGACAGTTCTACCACTGGTATCCGCATCATCAGCTTAGGAGATGACAAACAGACTGGTTCGTCAGCCATCTATACCTTAGAGGGTCAGCGCGTAAAGGGCACACCTCGCAAGGGCATCTATATCAAGAACGGAAAGAAATTTAGTGTTAAATAATTAATCAACAAGAAATTATGAAAAAGAAAGAGTATATATCACCTGCAATTCAGGTATTTGAAATGAATACTCCTTGCATCCTGGCAGGAAGTGGAGAAGAAACCGGTGGAGGAAGTACCGGAGGTGGAATATCGCAAGAAGAATGGGATAGTTGGGGACCAGGCTTCGGCTCGAATGATCCGAACTACCCAGGTGAGGGAGTGTAATTTTACGCTTCTGATACTAATATAAGTAAGGGCTGCAAATGGTAACAATACCGTTTGCAGCCCTCGTTGTTTTAATGCCGGAAGATATTTCCTTCACGCCTGGCATAGTCACTTATACTAAAAAAAAGACTAGTGGATAATGTACATACACTACGCCTGAAGTTGCTTCAGCTGGTCTTCTGTTAATCCTGTAGCTTGTATGATTTGAGTCCAAGACATACCCATTGCCAACAATTTACGGGCTACTTCCAAACCTTTAGACAGTTCCCCCTCAGCACGCCCTTCAGCACGCCCTTTTTCCATTCCTCTCTTCTCATCAAACTTTCTGGTGGCATATATATCACGCATATTCTTGATGTCCTCATCATACAGCTCTAGTTCCTCTCGGGAGAGCTTGCGGAGGTCGCCTATCTCTGCCAACTTGCGGAAGACTGGATACTTCTCGCTGAATGGCATCTGCTCAAACATGTTCATATTCTTCATTATATAAATCCAACAATCAAATATATCCATACACTCTGCCTCCGTATGCTTGTCGAACAATGGCAGTTGGAGGTATACAATACGCATCCTGTCGGACACTCGCTGGCGTGTCTGCAATTCTGCTGCGAAGATACACTTTTTTATTGAAACTGCCAAGAAATTATGGGATTTTCTTTTTTTAATAACTGTACGGTTGAAAAGTTTCTATTGTTGCACGCAAGCACATGAAGAAGAATACTCAAGTGGCTCAGTCAGCTAGCTCAAGTGGTTCAGTCGAGCAATTCAACTGGTTCAGTAAGACAACTCAAGTAGTTCAGTCAGCGAGTTCTGACGTCTCAGTTAGCTGATGCAGACGTCTCGATAAGCTTACAGATACGTCTCCGTTAGCTTACGCAGTAATACCTGTAACCCGATGCAGCCATATAAGTAACCCGATACAGCCATATAAGTAACCCAGCGCAGCCGTCATACGAACAAATTTTATGTAATTATCTATCATCCATCACGATTTGTATCTCTTATACCAATTAACATACTAATATACAAATGGTTGAATCGCGTGATAGATACTTCAAAAACGGAAAAATCCATCACGCTATCCATCACGATTTGGGGTTATCCCTCACGATTTTCTCACTACACTCTACCAAATACTGCATATCATTGAAAAGCTTGCGATGGATGGAATGTTACGGTTTCATGGCATGAAATATTTTGTTTCATACCACGAAACTGTTTGTTTCAAGCGGAGAAACACTTCGTTTCACCCTGTGAAACGAACCGATACGTCTCACTAAAGCTTTTGCCCTTACGGGTGCGACATTTCCTTTTCGCCACGGCTATCACCGAATGCTTTTATCTCGTATTGGGAGCGGGCGAAAGGATAAAATAGAAAGGCATCTACAAGATATTCTTTAGCCAAATCGAGTTAGAATTCATCGATTTGGCTAAAGAATCCTTGCTTTCCTCGAATATGCGCATTCGTAATCGTATGGCTGATTTCGTGGCAGAAACAGGGATAAAAAGTGGCATTATCCCAACGATGATTACTACTTTTGGCGTGCGCCTTACGCAGTATGCGGCCTTGGCTCAAGTACAAATCACAATGGATGACCTGTTCACTTGATTTTGGGCTAATAACCACGTTTTATCTGAAGGGCTTATAATGGCCTTTATCGGCGAAGGCAAGCATTTCCTTATCGCCACGGCTATCACCGAATGCTTCTATCTCGTATTGGGAACGGACGAAGGAAGCGGATGCAGGAGAGGAGGTGGATGCTGGAGAGGTGGCAGATGGGGATGCTGAAAGTGCCTCTGTGATGCGATGCACCTTTTCTTCGCCATAGCAGTTGTTGCTCTTGAACTTGCCGGTAAGTCTGCCGTCAATCACTTCTATCTGGGTGCCTAAAACCCTGACTCCATCCAGGCCGCGAACTTTAAAGAACGGGCGGACCCAATTGTCGATGCTGGCACTCACGATGAAAACCTGAGCACCTGCAACCAGGGCTTCGTGTACCAGCGTAACACCTTTGGGGCGCAACAGATGCTGGTATTCTTCGGCAAAATCGCGGCAGAGCGCATCAAACTTCTCGATACGCATGCCGGCAAAAAGATGGGCAAAGATGAGTTGCTTCGCCTTCCAGTTGGGAAAGAGATGCAACTTCATCAGTACCAGGAGCGGACTGTACATCAGGAAAAACATCAGAAAACGGCCGGTACCCTTGGCATATCTGATGAATTCCAGCAGGGTATCGCTTGTTGTCAGCGTTCCGTCGAAATCGAAACAATATAATTTTTTCTTCATTTTCTTATACGATATAAATAAGGATCAGGAAGGAGAGCAACCAGGCGAGCACGATAAACTGGGTGATGCGGTCGCGCAGGATAATCTTCGTAGGGTCACCACTCTTCTGGTCTACCACAGCTATCTGGATGTATCTCAGCAAACCAACCAGCACAAAGACACTCGTAAGATAGAGATAATCAGTATGGAAATTCTCGATAACCTCCGGACTCACCGTATACATGATGTAACATACCAGGGTTACGGAAGCCGTAATCGTGATAGCCTGGTTGATGAAGGTGAGGTTGTAGCGGATGGTATTCTTGCGGGGAGCCTCGCCCGTCTTCTCCATGCGCAGCACATCATCGCGGCGCTTGGCAAAACTCATGAAGAGGGTGATGAGGAAGGTCATCAGCACAATCCACTTACTGAGTACGATGCCCGTAGCTACACCACCTGCCAGCAGACGGAGTACGAAACCGAAAGCCACGATACACACATCGATGATGGCATATTGCTTGAATTTGGCGCAGTAGCCGAGATTCAGAAGCCAATAGAAGATGATGATTCCCATCGTCTCCCATGATTCGAGCAGGCTGCATATACCCATAGAGAGGGCAAACATCAGGAACATCAGTCCGTATGCCTGCTTGATGCTGACCGCTCCCGATGCTATCGGACGATGGCACTTGACCGGGTGGCGGCGGTCGGCCTCCACATCATAGATATCGTTGAAACAATAGATGCTCGATGCGGCAAAACTGTAGGCGAAGAAAGTAATCAGACCCGCCAGCAGAGCATCTGTATGCAACAGGGCGCCGCCAAAGAACAGCGGTAAGAAGATAAAGCCATTCTTGATCCATTGCTTCGGGCGAACCAGTCGCAGCAGCGCAGCAAACCCTTTACTGTCTTCCAATTTATTCTCGTTCATAAAACTCCAATTTTCTTAATAAATAAACTCCTTTTTACTTGATAAACTTAGCTAACTCTTTAGAAATCCATCCGGCTATCTTGCTCAGAATCCATGCTGCAGGCAGGGTGATGCCTATACAGATGAAGAAGGTAGGCCAATAGCCCAAATGATATGGTTCAATGTATTTCAGCACGAAGTGGATATGGAGCAGATAACACTCCAGACTCAGCGCTCCCACAAACATGAACCCCTTGTTAAACCAACTCGGGGTGCGGCGGAAGATGCGGTTCAGCAGCAGGATGCTGGTGATGGTGAGTGGGATATAGAGCATGCGTTCGAGGAAGAGCGGAAACATGCCGTGCTTCTCCTGTTCCAGGAAGATGCTCGCCAGCAGCGTCATCAGGAACATGAGCCATATCATCCATATCGAAGCGCCGTCAAGCGTCTGTTTCCGTCTTACCATCTCACCCATGTTGATGCCGATGAAGAAGATAGGCACGCGGCTCCAGAAAATCTCCAGATGTCCTACTGCCTGATGTATCGGGGTGACATATTGTACCAGGATGCACCACATGATCATCACCACCGGAAGCCAGCGGTAGATAGGATGGCGCCTGATGAGTTCCATATAGGCAGGTGCAAAGATATAGAGCATCATCGTTGCCGGGATGTACCAGAAGTTGAGTTCATCATGCAGCCAGAATCCCCAGTTGATGGTTATCTCGCCAAAGAGATTGATCCAGTTCCAGGTGCTTCCGCCCTGGAAAGCCGGGATATAGAAGAGGCAGGCTATGATGAGCCAGGTAGGGTAGATGCGCAGATAACGGCGGATGAAGAAATGCTTGGCAGAAGGATTCTTCATCCACGAGAACCAGAGACCTATTCCGCTGAGAAAGAGGAACATGTCTACACCGACATTGCCCATTCTGCGAAGCCCGAAAAAGGCATCTTCTCTAGGCAATGCTACATGAAAGAGGATGATGAACAGCATGGCTACTCCCATCAACTCGCCGCGAAACCGGCTGATATTCGCCAGTTCTATATCTTTTATCTTCATAAGCTAAGTGAAGAGTGAAGAACGAAGAGTGAAGAATTCTCTTGTCTTCTTGTTTGTTTTTTTATTATGGAGGTGAAAAACGAAGGGTGAGTTTCAATAGCTATTGAATTCTTCACTCTTCACTCTTCGTTCTTCACTCTCAATACTTTGGATTTGGAATCTTCTTCATCAGTTGGGTAAACAGCCATGCCAGGCAGACGCTGGCTATGATATAAAGCAACAGACCGGCATAGATGTCGCCACGGCGACTGATAGGGATGAAGATTTTGCGGGCTACCGGATGAATGACGAAGAGAGCGCCAGAGATAGTGCCCATCCATGCTAATGCCTTGTAGAAGCCCGACAGCCAGTTGATGTCCTGCAGAAGTTCGGCAAGCAGTACGCTTAGCAGACATATAAAGAAGGGAACGAAGGTCCAGCCCAGCATGCTTCCGCTCAGACTGTAGATGAGAGAGATGCTGAAGATGATGCCAAAGAAATTGGTGACTGGTGAATGGAAGGTCATCAATATCTTCTCGCCATAGCGGGCATAGAGGATGCCGAGTCCGAATGGCAGCATGCCGCCCATGAAGTTGTAGCGGTAGCGGTTCATCGCTTCACTCTCTGGATTGTCGAATCCCAAGGCTAGCTGGATGCCGATGCAGATTGCCATCAGTGCCACGGTCCAGCCCCAATGACGGCGATAGATGAAGAGGCGGTATACGATGTAGAGCTGCAGCATCAGTCCGAAAAACCAGTATGGTCCCGGCCAGATGATATTGTCTGGGTTTGGCAATACATTGTTGAACATGCCCAGCATCGCCACGATGTCGAGTGCAGCATAGTGATGAGAGCCCGGTGTGATAAGGTCGAGCATGGTGAACGCTGCGAAACCGGTTATCATCATCTTGAAGAGTTTCAGATAATGATAGCGCACGAAGCGCAGCGGCTCGCGCCAGTTGATGTGCCAAGCCGATTTCTCACCTGAGATATGATATATTTGTGCTTCCTGTTCTGCCGAGAGGTGAGGTTTTGCCTCGTATTTCATTACCAGTCCGTAGGCGCTCAGGAAGAGGAATACTGGCACTCCGTAATGACCGAAGAACGAGAGCAGGTGGATAGGCAGGTTTAAGTCGGGATTGACGATAACCTGAGCCAGCCAGTCTACATTGTGCTGGATATACTGATATTCGTTCTCTTTGACGATAGGGCCTAGCCAATGACAGTAATTGTGGAGGAAGATGCCGATGATGGCAAGTCCTCTCAGCGCATTGCAGGCTTCTCTTGTTAATATCGACTGTTTCATTTCTTATCTCCTTTCTTTCTTGATTTCTTTTGCTTCTTGTTACTTTTCTTCTTTTGCTGCTGATCTTCCTCCTGTTTCTTCTGTTGAGCTTCCATCTTTTTCAGATGTTCGTCGCGCAGTTGATCGTAGTCGGCAGAATTCTTGAGGATGCGTGGTCGCATCTCGTTGTATTTCGGACTCAGAATATTATATTCCTCCTTATAGGTAGGTGTCTCGATACCAGCCAGATATAATAATAGGTGAGGCAGGGCATCGGTCATGAATCGTTTGTCCTTGGCGGCACGTATCTGTCGGTAGATGTCGCGGTGGGTCTTGATATACTTTGGTGAACAGTATATCCAGAAAGGAATTTCGAATTCGTAGTGAGCCAGCGGCCAGTCGATGTTGGCTGAATGGTTACGGCAGATAAAGCCGCGGTCCTCCTCATAGCATTCCTCGCCGTGGTCTGGTACATAGATGACAACGGCATTCTCCTTTTGGAATCGTTTCACGATCTGCGCCACGATAGAGTCGTTGTAGAGGGTAGCATTGTCGTAATGGCTCAGCATCTTGCGCTGTGCCGTGGTCAGCTCTGGTCGCTTTTCCTCGTAGCTGCTTGCCCAGAACTTGGCTTGCTCCTTGCGGTAGCGCAGCTTGTAGTTCACGTGCTGTCCCATCAGGTGGAAGATGGTGAGGTTGTGCTCCTTCTGGAATGTCTTCAGACTGTCATCATAGTCTTTCAGCAATCCGTCGTCAAGGTCGTGCAGTTGGGTGTTTCGGTGGTCAAACTGCAGCTTGCTCAGTTCCGGATTGTTCAGGAAGAAACCTCCACTGAAGTCGTAGACTGCCTCTTTAGCCTGCGGCAGAAATTCATTGGTGATGAAGGTAACGTTGTAGCCAGCCTTTCTGAATACCTCAGGGAAGAGCGGATAGTCGCACCATTCGCCTTTCTCGCCTATCACATGGGTGGAGAGCATGTTCTTGAATACGAAGCTGGTCAGGTTCCAGCAGGTTACCACATCGGTGAATTTAGTGAGCTTTCTACTCTTTTCCAGGGCACTTTGTCTAGGAGTCGTTTCCATGAAATAGCCATATTGCTGCGAGTGATGTCTGCCGTAGCTCTCGCCGATGATGAGCACGATGTTAGGCGAACGATAGCTGCAGCTATCTACCTTTACTGTATGAGCAGCACGGATAAGCTGGGTTATCTGATGCGCTGCCAGTTGATTGGCATAGATACTGAAGTCGAGTCGGTAGATAGGCAGATAGAGTACAGCATGGTCTTTTTCTGTCAGGATGTGCTCCACCTCTCCGATGGTCTTGCCCGACATCAGCTTATGGAAAGCCGTCTTGTTGTGCCAGGATGTGCATAGACCGGTGATGAAAACGATGATACAGAGGATTCCGAAGCTTGCCGGCATGGCTGCGGTAATGCGTGGAACCGACTTGATGCGGTTCTTCCAGGAAGCCAATTCCAGGCAGGTAATCAGGAAAACGTAGAGTTTGATGAGTTGCTTGCGGAAGAGGGCGATGAGTATCTGGATCAATGCCAGGAGTAAGATCCAGCCCACACTGCTGAAAAGAACTTCGGCAGAGATGAGCGCCGAGAGGAAGTTGCTCGCCTCCGCACTATTGGTTTCGCCCACCAGCATCAGCATGGAAGGATTGAGTGTGGAACCGAAATTCACAAAGCAATAGGTGTCTGCGGCTGCAGTACTATATAATATAATGTATAGCACGATACGTAAACAGAAGCGTACCTTCTTGGGGAAGATGGCAAGAATGGCACATAGGAGGTAGAGGTCGACAAAGAGTTCCAGGAACAGATTGTCGTACAATGAGCCATATTTCGGTATGGTCACCAGCGAACTGATCGTGCCCAGTAAGTACATGAACACGAAGAAGTTGGCGTTTCTGCGAATAGGGGCAGATGCCACACTAAGACACTTCTTGATGATTTCTTTCCAACTCATATCTTTCTATTGTTGTTTAAAATGTTGTAAACAGTTTTTTGAAGCAAACGCTATATGCTTTTAAAAGGCAGAAGTTTCCAAACACCCGGATGTTATCTTTTTTATCGGGCGTTATAGTTTCTTTTAACCAGTTCTTCGATGCTCTCCGGTACCATTCCCTCGATACTCTTTCCTTCTTTGATGCGCTGCCGTATCTCGGTACTGCTGATGTTGAGCAATGGAGTTTCTACTATTGTTACGCCCTCAGGCACTTCGCCCACGCTGCTTCCCTGACGGGGATAGACAACGATGGGGTAGTGGGCAAGGATGTCTTCATGATGATACCACTTGTCGAAGGCTGCCCAGTTGTCGCCTCCTATCAGCAGCGTAAACTCGATGTCTGTGAATTCCTGGCTGATGGCTTGCAGCGTGTGCCAGGTATAGGATGGCTTAGGCAGGCGAAACTCGTAGTCGCATGCCTTGAGCTGAGGCTCCTTCTCCAGAGCCTTCTCTACCATCTCCAGTCGCAGATGGTCATCGAGTAAGTCGGTAGCGGTCTTTTTAAACGGGTTCATAGGAGATACCATAAACCACACCTCGTCCAGCCCCGCCTTCTCGCATAGGCTTTTCGCCAATGCGATATGGCCGGTATGGATGGGGTTGAAGCTACCGCCAAAGATTCCTACTTTCTTACTTTGAACTTTGAACATAGAACTTTGAACTTTATGATTAGCAAGCTAGCTGTATTTGCCTTTTGGACAGGCGATGGAATCGCCTGGAACGGGGGCTCTGCTTTCTGATAGCTGGCTTCGCTTTAGCTATTCTTTGCTTATGCTTTAGCTATTCTGCGTCTAAAAAGGTTTTAACGAGCTGATAAACCTCCTGCTGGGCTTTCTCCAGGTCATCGTTTACCACCACGTGGTCGAACTGGGGAGCGAAGGTCAGCTCATAGCTAGCCTTGGCAAGGCGCTGCTCGATAACCTCTGGGGCATCGGTGTTGCGGCCCACCAGTCTGCGGCGCAATTCTTCTACCGAAGGTGGTTGAACAAAGATGCTCAGGGCACGGTTGCCATAGAAATTCTTGATGTTCACACCGCCTTTAACGTCAACGTCGAAGATTACCGACTCGCCCTTGGCAAGCTGGTTTTCTACCTGCGACTTCAAGGTGCCGTAGAATCTATCCTGGTAAACCTCCTCATATTCCAGGAATTCATCAGCTTCAATCTTAGCCTTAAACTCCTCTGGAGAGAGGAAGAAATATTCAACACCATTCTGCTCTGTGCCACGAGGAGCACGAGAGGTACAACTGATAGAGAATGCCAACTTCAACTCAGGATGTTCTTTCATCAACCAGTTGACGATGGTACTCTTACCACTGCCCGATGGGGCACTGAAAATTAATAATCCGTTCTTCATTTTTTTTCTTTTTTCTTTTTATGCCATTCTTTTGCCAGGCGATGGAATCGCCTGGAACGGGGGCTCTCTTTTGGGGCTCTTTCGGGAGGGAGCTTTTCTTTTTGGGAGGGCTGTTCTCTTTAGAGGGCATTCAGCACCTGCTCCTTGATCTGCTCCAGCTCGTCCTTCATCTTCACCACGATGTTCTGCATTTCAGCCTGGTTGCTCTTGGAACCGGTGGTGTTGATTTCGCGTCCCATTTCCTGTGCGATGAAACCGAGTTTCTTTCCTACGCCATGACCTTCCTCGTTCATGGTCTCACGGAAATACTTCAGATGGTTAGCAAGGCGCTGCTTCTCCTCGCTGATGTCGAGCTTCTCGATATAGTAGATAAGCTCCTGCTCCAGTCGGTTCTTGTCATAATCCACATTCGGAATCTGCTGCAAGCCGGTAACGATGTTCTGTCTGATCTTCTCCACGCGAGCCTTCTCGTATGGTTCGATGCTAGCCAGGAGAGCCTGGATGTTATCCACTTTCTCGGTAAATTTCTTCTGAAGAGCGGCTCCTTCCTGCTTGCGGAAGTCCTGAAGATGGGTCACGGCTTCGCAAATTGCATTTTTTGCAACCTCCCACTCCTCTTCAGTCAATTCTTCTACCTCTGTCTTCGTTGTTACATCAGGAAGACGCAACAGACAGTTGTACCAGTCAGTTGGCTCAGGAATACCGGTTTCTTCCGATATTTTCTTGATCTGCTGGTAATAATTCTGAACAAGCGCACCGTTGATAGGCGTAGCATCGGTAGATGCATCCTTCTCTATCCAAATAGAGAAGTCTATCTTGCCTCTTTCCAATGACTTAGCGATGTGCTGACGAATTTCCATCTCCTTCTCTCTGTAGAGTGGAGCTATACGTGTAGAGAGGTCTAGATTCTTGCTATTTAATGACTTTATCTCTACATTAATCTTCTTTGTTTTGTAGGCCGCGGTAGCTTTTCCGAAGCCTGTCATTGACTGTATCATATAATCTTTCGCGTTAAATTTCTGCAAAAGTACAAAAAAAAGCGAGAAAATGCGTATATTTGCAACTTATTTAAGAATATATTTTTAAATTATGTCGTGTATTTTGAATATTGAGACGAGTACGGACGTGTGCTCAGTGGCAATTAGTGATAGTGGACAGGTGATTTTCAACCAGGAAGATCACACTGGTCCTAACCATGCAGTTAAGTTGGGTGTGTTTGTTGATGAGGCTCTTGATTTCCTCGATTCCCATGGTCTTCCATTAGAGGCTGTGGCTGTAAGTTGTGGTCCTGGCTCCTATACCGGATTGCGTATCGGTGTGAGTATGGCGAAGGGCATTTGTTATGGTCGTGGTGTGAAGCTTATTGCAGTACCAACCCTTGAACTGATGGCTGTGCCTGTATTGCTAGGCGAACATCCAGAAGAGGAAGACGCCCTCATCGTACCTATGCTCGACGCCCGTCGCATGGAGGTTTATGCCGAAGTGCTCGACCGCGCCTTGAAGGTGGTTCGCCCTATCCAGGCTGATATTGTTGATGTTGATACTTACAGAGAGTACCTCGATCAGCATCATGTATACTTCTTTGGCAATGGTGCTGCCAAGTGTATGGAGACCATCAATCATCCTAACGCTCACCTCGTAGAGGGCATTGAACCATTGGCGAAGAACATGGCTCCGTTGGCTGAGAAGCGATTTGTAGAAGGCAAGTTTGAGGATGTGGCCTATTTCGTGCCTTTCTATCTCAAGGACTTCGTTGCCAAGATGCCGAAGAAATTAATTTAAGCGGCTCTCATCCATGAGCGCATTGACTATATTAAAATAATTAGATGAAGAAGAATATGAATATACAAGGATTAGATTACAATACACAGCGAGAGAAACTCGTGCTGCCGGAATATGGCCGCGAAATCCAGAAGATGGTGGATCACTGTCTGACGCTCACCGACCGCAATGAGCGCCAGCGTTGTGCTGAGTCCATCGTCAGTATCATGAAACGTATGTTCCCTGAGGGAATGTCGCTGGCAGAGAAAGACCGTAAGTTCTGGGATCATCTTGCCATCATGAGCGGATTCCAGCTGGATATCGACTATCCTTACGATATAGCTCATGCTGCTCAGATTGCCAAGAAACCAGAGCCTATGGACTATCCGATGAAGCGAATCCCTGTGCGCCATTATGGAGCCATGATGTTCGGTGTGTTTGAAAAGCTTGAACACATGGAGCCGGGAGCAGAGCGTGATGCGCTTGTAGAATTGACAGCCAATCAGATGCGACGCGACCTGATGCAGTGGAGTCATGGTTCGGCTGACGAGGAGAAGGTGGCTTCGGATCTAGCCCGCTATACTCATGGTAAGATACAGTTGGATCTGGACACTTTTAAGTTTGCCCCTATCCGTGATGTGCCTTACAATAATAATAACAACGGTAAAAAGAGAAATAAGTAACACATTATTAAATAGAATTCTATGGAGTCTTTCATTATAGAGGGCGGACATCCGCTCCAGGGCACTATCACCCCCCAGGGCGCCAAGAACGAGGCGCTGGAGGTAATCTGTACCACCATCCTTACCGATGAGCCTGTGCGCATTAATAATGTGCCGGATATATTGGATGTGAACAACCTCATCAAGTTGCTCAAGGAAATAGGTGTGAAGGTTACGCAGCATAGCCGTCACGACTATACCTTCCAGAGTGACGAACTGAATCTGGATTATCTCGATAGTCTGGAGTTTGTGAAGAAATGTTCTTCCCTTCGTGGCAGTGTGCTCATGTTTGGCCCGCTGCTAGGAAGATGCGGTAAGGCTACCATTGCCAAGCCTGGTGGCGACAAGATTGGTCGTCGCCGTCTCGATACCCATTTTCTGGGATTCAAGTATCTGGGTGCTACCTTTGTGCACGATGAGGAACGCAATGTGTATCAGATTCAGGCTAAGAAGCTCAAGGGTTGCTATATGTTGCTCGATGAGGCATCGGTTACGGGAACTGCCAATATCATCATGGCTTCTGTCCTGGCTGAGGGTACTACTACCATTTACAATGCAGCTTGCGAACCATATATCCAGCAGCTCTGCCATCTGCTCAATGCGATGGGAGCCCAGATCAGCGGCATTGCCAGCAATCTGATTACCATCGTGGGCGTTAAGAAGTTGCATGGTGCCAGCCATCGCATTCTGCCTGATATGATTGAGGTGGGTTCGTTTATCGGAATGGCTGCCATGTGTGGTGCCGGTATCCGTATCAAGGATGTTTCGGTCAGGGATCTCGGTATCATTCCTGATTCTTTCCGCCGTCTCGGTGTGAAAATCAAGGTAGAGGGCGATGACCTCGTTATTCCGGAGCAGAAGCATTATGTGATAGATTCGTTTATCGACGGTACCATCATGACGCTTGCGGATGCTCCATGGCCTGGACTTACGCCAGACCTTCTTTCGGTACTCCTCGTGGTGGCTACCCAGGCTCGTGGCAGTGTGCTTTTCCATCAGAAGATGTTCGAGAGTCGTCTCTTCTTCGTAGATAAGCTGATAGATATGGGTGCGCAGATTATCCTCTGTGATCCTCATCGTGCCGTGGTTGTTGGTCACGATCATAAAATCAGGTTGCGTGCCGGCAGAATGAGCAGTCCTGATATCCGTGCCGGTATCGCCCTGCTGAT
Organism: uncultured Prevotella sp.; assembly: GCA_934196725.1. Taxonomy (GTDB): domain Bacteria; phylum Bacteroidota; class Bacteroidia; order Bacteroidales; family Bacteroidaceae; genus Prevotella. The sequence continues at coordinate 39,591 of CAKPWR010000006.1, read as the reverse complement.
TGCTGCCATGAGTGCCAACGGTACCAGCCGCATCGAGAATATCGCTCAGATAGACCGTGGTTACGAGGATATCGAGCATCGCCTCAATGCGCTGGGTGCTAAGATTACCCGTGTCTGCGACTAAGTAAAGTTCAAAATTCCAAGTTCAAAGTTAAATGATAAGACGTGACGAAGTATATAAAATAGGTAAGTTGGGAAAGCCTCATGGCGTGAAGGGCGAGATAACCTTTGCCATTACCGATGATGTTTTCGACCGTGTGGATGCCGAGTATCTGGTGCTCGACATTGACGGCATCCTCGTACCTTTCTATTTAGAGGAGTATCGTTTCAAGAATGATGAGAATGTACTCGTAAAATTCGAGGATATTGATACCCAGGAGCAGGCGCGCAACTATACCGGTCGCGAGGTCTTCTTCCCACGCCACCTTTCGGATAGCGATGGTGAGAACATGACCTGGGCAGAAATCATCGGTTTCAACCTGGTAGATGCCGTAAGCGGAAAGTTGGTAGGTACTCTGGATCGTGTTGATGATTCCACTCTCAACCTTCTTTTCGAAGTGACGACTCCTGAAGGTGATGACATCCTCATCCCTGCCAGCAACGACCTCATCGAAGAGGTGAATGCTGAAAAGAAAGAAATCAGAATGGCGATTCCTGAAGGATTGCTCGACTTATAAAGTGAAGAGTGAAGAACGAAGAGTGAAGAATTCATTTGCTTTACTAATCATAAAGTTCAAAGTTCAAAGTTTAAAGTAAATAATTTCAAAGTAAATGAAGAAACAACAGATATGTATTCTCGGTTCTACCGGCAGTATCGGCACGCAGGCGCTCGATGTCATCGAGCAGCATAGCGACCTTTACGAGGTATACTGCCTTACTGCCAATAACCGGGTGAAGGAACTTGCCGAACAGGCACATAAGTTCCATCCTGCTGCCGTAGTGATTGCTAATGAGAACCACTACGAGGAATTGCTGGATATGCTGAGCGATGAGCCTGATATCAAGGTTTATGCAGGTGCCAAGGCTCTTTGCGACATCGTACAGGCTGAGCCTATCGATATGGTGCTGGCTTCTATGGTGGGTTTTTCAGGCTTGGAGCCGACTATCCATGCCATCAAGGCTCGTAAGAAAATTTGTCTTGCCAACAAGGAAACCCTCGTGGTGGCAGGCGAGTTGATATGTAATCTTGCCCAGGAATATCATGTGCCTATCCTTCCGGTAGACAGTGAGCATAGCGCCATCTTCCAGAGTCTGGTAGGCGAGGGCGACAATGAGGTAGAGAAACTCCTCCTTACCTGTTCGGGCGGACCATTCCGCAATTTTACTCACGAGCAGTTGGAGAAGGTTACAGCTGCCGATGCCCTCAAGCATCCTACATGGGATATGGGAGCCAAGATTACCATCGATTCGGCTTCGCTCATGAACAAGGGTTTCGAGGTGACAGAAGCGAAATGGCTTTTTGGTGTTCCTGCCGACAAGATAGAAGTGTTGATTCATCCGCAGAGCATCGTGCATAGTGCCGTACAGTTTGCCGATGGAGCCGTGAAGGCTCAGTTGGGTGTTCCTGATATGCGTCTGCCTATCCAGTATGCCTTCTCTTTCCCTCAGCGTCTGCATCTCGATGGTGAGCGTCTCGACCTCTTCAAGGCACAGGATCTGCAGTTCTTCGAGCCTGATTACAAGAAGTTCAAGTGCCTGCAGCTTGCCTTTGATGCCATCAGGAAGGGTGGCAACATGTCGTGCATCGTGAATGCAGCCAACGAGATTGTGAATGCCGGCTTCCGCAAGGGCGAATGTGGATTCCTACAGATGGCAGACATCATCGAGGAGACCATGGAAAAGGCTACTTTCGACAGCAATCCTGATCTCGATGTCTATCTGCAGACGGATGCTGAGGCTCGCCGCATTGCAACGGAGCTGATGCATAGGTAATAATTTATAATGTAGAATTAATAATTAATAATGTAGAATTACTAGGAACGCAGAACGTAGGACTCATCATAAAGTTCAAAGTTCAAATCTCAAAGTTCAAAGTAAATAAGTTTAAAGTAAATAAATGGAAGTATTTTTGATCAAAGCGTTGCAGTTGATGCTGTCGCTTTCCATCTTGGTGTTGCTCCATGAGGGCGGACACTTCTTCTTCTCCAAGCTCTTTGGTGTAAGAGTAGAGAAGTTCTATCTGTTCTTCGACCCTTGGTTCCATCTCTTCGAGTTCAAGCCAAAGAATTCGGATACCACCTATGGCTTGGGATGGTTGCCGCTCGGAGGATATTGTAAGATTTCGGGTATGATAGATGAGAGTTTCGATACTGAGCAGATGAAACAGCCTGAGCAGCCTTTCGAATTCCGCAGCAAGCCGGCATGGCAGCGATTGCTGATTATGATTGGTGGTGTGCTGGTTAACTTCGTGTTGGCGCTCTTCATCTATTCTATGATTCTTTTCCATTGGGGCGATGATTATGTGGCTACCAAGGATATGACTCAGGGAATGAAGTTTAATACCGAGGCAAAGGCATTGGGTTTCCAGGACCATGATATTCTCGTGGGAACAGAGTTCGGAGCTTTCAAGACCTTTGATGGCGACATGTATCGCGATCTTTCTACAGCCACTCGTGTAGATATCATCCGTGGCGGCAAGCCGATGAGTCTCAATCTGCCAGGCGACCTCGACATGCTCAGCATGATCAAGGAGAGCCCTCGTTTCGTAGAGATTTATCTGCCATTGCAGATTGACAGTGTGAAGAAGGATTCTCCTGCCAGCAAGCTGGGCTTGGCAAAGGGCGATAAGATTCTCGCTCTGAACGGCAAGAAGTTGGATTCTTTCAATGATTTCCAGTTGGAACTGGGACGCATTAATGATGTTCTCGCCTCTACCTCTTCTCATCAGGACAGCGTGAAGGCATTGACAGCTCAGGTTACTTATCTCAAGGCATCTGGCGATACTTTGAAGAACAGTGTCATGCTGCAGTCTACCGAGAACGGTGTAAAGTTTGGCTTCTACAATCATCCTGTCCTTCAGGATTACAAGGTTACCCATATCAGCTACGGCTTCTTCCAGAGCTTCCCTGCGGGTATCAAGTATGGTTGGAATGTATTGTCGGGCTATGTAGGCGATATGAAGTATGTCTTTACCAAGGAAGGCGCCAAGAGTCTGGGTGGTTTCGGAGCCCTGGGTAGCTTGTTCCCTTCTATGTGGGATTGGCACGCCTTCTGGATGATGACCGCTTTCCTGAGCATTATCCTGGCGTTCATGAACATTCTTCCTATTCCTGCATTGGATGGTGGACACGTGTTCTTCCTCCTTTACGAGATCATTACGGGTCGCAAGCCGGGCGATAAGTTCATGGAGCGTGCCGAGTATGTCGGTTTCGCTATTCTCCTCCTCCTGCTCGTTGTAGCCAACTTGAATGATGTGCTGAGATTCTTCCACCTGATGTAATTGCCTTATATAATAAGGTGGATAAAATATAGAAAAATAAAGGTCGCTGCCATGACGGTAGCGACCTTTTTGTTTGCATTTATATAAATCGGTTTTTGTTAATTTTAAATTAGGTTTGCTATTAATTGTATTTCGTGTTTCGTAGTTTTCCTAATTAAGAGTAGCGGATAATCTGTCCTGGTGACAGCTTCTTATCCTTCTTGTAACCGTTGAGTCGGCAAATCTGCTCTACGCTTACACCGCGTTTCTCTGCGATGCTCATGAGCGTTTCACCATACTTAACCTTGTGATAGAGCTTTTCTCCTGATGGACTGGCTGTATATCTGCCAACCTCTCCACCGTTTACCTGCTCCTTGGTATATCCGCCGTTTCCAATCTTGCCACGTGCTGCGTTAGCCTCTGCATATTCGCTCTCGTAGGTATCGCGATTGAAATTATAGAAGTCGCCAGTAACGTCCTGGTTGCGGAAATCGAAGAAGAGTGCCGGGTTCAGAGCCACGCCACAGAGACGGGTTTCGAAATGGAGGTGAGAACCTGTGCTTCGACCAGTGTTACCACCCAAGCCGATTACATCTCCTGCTCTTACCTCTTCGCCCTCAGTAACGAGCTGCTTTGAGAGGTGACCATAAATGGTCTCCAAGCCATTGTTGTGACGAATAACGATGTACTTACCGTAACCACCACCTTCATATCTTACGATGCGAACTCTGCCTGAAAAGGCTGAGCGGATTGAGTCGCCAATATAAACCTTGATGTCCATACCTTTATGTTGGCGGCCAAAGCTAGCACGGTAACCGAAGTTACTTGTGACAACGCGACTAGGAGTTGGCATGCAGAAATGACGAAGGTCAATACGGAAGTGCTCTGGCAATTTTGTTGCCTTATGGGCATACTTGTTAGAGAAGTCCTCGTACAGTTCAGCTGCAGGATTTTCTCTATCTTCCACTAGTCGATAGTGCGAGACAGCAAGCGTGTCAAGCGCTTTCATTCTGTGGTCTACTGGAGCTTGTCTTGCTAACAGATCCTGTCCGCAAACGGGAACAGCTGTTAACGCCAACAAGGCAACGACCGAAATTTTTTTCATTCTTTTTTTAAAACTCATACTACTTTTTCTATTTTCTTTTTTAGGTCCATGTCAATAAGCGCAGAATCCATAATCCAAATTCTGCAAAAACCACTAGGGCAAGTACCCTAATCTGCGATTTTGTTATATAGACGTTGCAAATATAACAAAAATATCTCGAAAAACAATGGTTGTTAACGCCAACTCCCCGATATTTAACGTGATAATCTAGTTTTTAACGTTTGTTATGAAGGTTCGGTGCAATTAATTGTCAATCTGCTCGTTTTCATGCTTTTGCAGGATTCTGAGCAATGCCACGGCAGGGGAATGTCCCATGAAAATATACTTTTTTACCTCCGGACTGGTAAATCTGAGGCATTCCTGATAGGCTCGGAACAGGTCATCCAGGTTGATGGTGAATTCCTTGCCCGATGATTCCCGGATGCCGATAATCATTTTGGCGGTTACATGTAATTTAATGTATCTGATGCCCGTTACGCTTTCTATTTCTTTCAATTCCGATAAGATAGCGCGCATCTCGTCCATGGTGAGTTCCGGACGAGGTTCTCTGATGGCTGGTTTTCTTCTTCTATCCATATTCTTCCTTTTTTATTTAAATCTTTTTTAAATCTTGTTGTTGTTATCGCAAAATTACGACTTTATTTTCAAATCAGCAAGCTTTTTCAGGAATTTCTTTGTTTTCTATGGGGCTTTTTCTGAAGTGGTTATTAGATTAGGAAAATATCTCAGTAAGTTAGGAAAATATCTCTGAGAGATAAAATAATATCTCAGTAGAATAATATTTTATTTCAGTAAGATAAAATAATAGTGTATCGAAAAATCTTGATTCTTTGAAAAAAAAGAGGCGAATAAAAAAATAAGACACGAAAACTGAAGGTACTGAAGGCAAGGTTTGGAGGAGTGTTAAAATAGGGTTAAAAAGTAAAGAGAATGGACAGGAAGGTGGACTGAAGGACTGAAGGCAGTTTTTCAAAATAATAATATCATATCAAAAACTGCATTTTAACATTTGACTAAATATACTGCAATTACCTGATAATCATATAATTTCATCTTTTTTGCTTTACGCTGTATATATATGTGTTTCTTTAGTTTCAGCATTCAGTCCCTTTTTTGTGACTAATCCTTCACATCCTTCAGTTTTTCAGAATTATCCTTCAGTTGTTATTCTTTACAAATCCTTCGTTCTTTTCCTTAGCTGATAGCAGCCCAGTTGATATTGGTCTTCTTCAATTCTCTGAGTCGGTTCCAGAGCAGGGCATTCTGAGGGGCGTTGCATTGTGGGTCATTGTCGATGATTTCCTGAGCTTCATTGCGTGCCAGCTGAACCAACTGACCGTCTCTGGCGATATTCGCTATCTTCAGGTCGAATGCCATGCCGCTCTGCTGCGTGCCTTCCAGGTCACCGGGACCACGGAGCTTCAAGTCGGCTTCAGCGATGCGGAAACCGTCGTTGGTATCACACATGATGTCGATGCGCTTGCGTGTCTCCTCGGAAAGTTTGTAGTTGGTAACGAGGATACAGTAACTCTGGTCGCATCCTCTTCCTACGCGGCCTCGCAACTGATGCAGCTGGGAGAGACCGAAGCGCTGGGCATCCAATATCACCATCACCGAGGCATTCGGCACGTTCACGCCCACCTCTATCACGGTGGTGGCAACGAGAATCTGCGTCTCGCCCTTCACGAAAAGCTCCATCTCCTCTTCCTTTTCGGCAGATTTCATCTTGCCATGGATCTTGCTCAGCTTGAATTCCGGAAACGCCTGTTTCAGCGTCTCGTAGCCCTCTTCCAGATTCTTCAGGTCGCTTTTTTCACTCTCCTTGATGAGCGGGAAGACGATATATACCTGTCTGCCGAGATTGATTTGTCGGCGGATGCTCTGATAGAGGCTGGTGAGCTGGGTATCAAACTTATGCAGGGTCTGTATCGGCTTTCTGCCCGGTGGCAGTTCGTCGATGATGCTCACTTCCAGGTCGCCATAGATGGTCATGGCGAGGGTACGTGGAATAGGAGTGGCGGTCATCACGAGGATATGCGGTGGATTCTCGCTCTTGTTCCACAATTTTGCTCTCTGTGCCACACCAAAGCGGTGCTGCTCGTCGATGACGGCAATGCCCAGTCGCTGGAATACCACGGGGTCTTCCAGTACCGCATGAGTGCCCACGAGAATCTGGATATCACCGGTAGTGAGGTCGGAAAGAATCTTCTCTCTTTTCTTTCCTTTCACGATGCCTGTCAGCAGTTCTACCCGGATATCCATGCCCTTCAGGAAAGAGCGGATGGTCTGCAGATGCTGCTCAGCAAGGATTTCCGTAGGAGCCATCATACATGCCTGATAGCCGTTGTCCAGGGCGATGAGCATGGTCATGAGAGCCACGAGCGTCTTGCCCGATCCTACATCGCCCTGCAGGAGGCGGTTCATCTGTCTGCCGCTGCACATATCAGCTCTAATTTCGTGCATCACTCGTTTCTGTGCTCCCGTCAGTTCGAAAGGCAGATGATCGGCATAGAAGCCGTTGAAGATATCGGCGATGCGGTTGAAGACATAGCCCCGGTATTTGCGGCGCTGGTCGCTGGCATATCTCAGGATGTTGAGCTGCACGTAGAAGAGTTCCTCGAATTTCAATCTTACCTGAGCCTTCTGCATCTCCTGATGAGAGTGGGGATAATGAATCATGCGAAAGGCGGCATCGTGAGATACGAGGTGCAGCCGGTCTACAATGCTGGCAGGCAATGTCTCGGGCAGGGGTGGAAGGATGCGTACCAGTTCCTTCGTAATCTTCTCGATGGTGCGTGATGTGAAGCCATACTTCTTCATCTTCTCGGTGGTGCCGTAATAAGGCTGCATGCCCATTTCGGAAATCTGCAGGTTGGTGGCATCGTCCATGTCGGGATGGGTAAACTGGTAGCGGCCGTTGAAGACGGTTGGTTTTCCGAAGACGAGGTATTCCGTGCCCACCTTATAGGTTTTCATGATGTATTGTGCACCACGGAACCAGGTGAGGTCTACCACGCCGTAGCCATCGGAGAAATGCGCCACCAGCATTTTGTTGCGTTTGCCGGTATCTATCTCTTCGTAGCTCAGAATTTTTCCTTTTATCTGTACGTAAGGCATATCAGAGGTGAGTTCACTGATATGGTAGACCTTGGAGCGGTCTACGTATTTATAGGGATAGTATTCCAGTAAGTCACCGTAAGAATTGATGCCGAGCTCCTTGCTCAGTATCTCTTTCTTTTTGGGACCTACGCCAGGCAGGTACATGATGTCTTGGTCTAAAATACTACTCATATTGTTGCAAAATTACTATTTTATGACAAAACAACCAAATGTTTAACTTATTTTTTTATAATGACGTTACAAAACCGGGCTTTCTGCGTCTTTATCATATAAGGAATAATCATATAAATAATAACGAAACAAAAGCTAGAACAATGATAAAGAATAAACTGCTGATGCTCTTGTGCCTGTTGGCTTCTACCATCCTAGTTCAGGCACAGGATTTTTATGTATCAACCTCATTCCATGAGCCTGCAACCGACGGTTTGCGGTTCATCTATAGTAGGGATGCCGTCCACTGGGACAGTATTCCGGGCACCTTCCTGGCTCCTAAGGTAGGCAAGCAGAAAGTGATGCGCGACCCTTCCATCATCCGTACCCCAGACGGTGTGTTCCATCTGGTATGGACCAGCAGCTGGCGGGGCGACCGTGGCTTCGGTTATGCCGAGAGTCGCGACCTGATGCATTGGAGCGAACCGAAATTCATCGAGGTGATGGACGATCCTACCACGGTGAACGTATGGGCACCGGAACTCTTCTGGGATGAAGACCGCCAGCAGGCAATGGTGGTATGGGCATCGTGTGTGCCTAGCCAGCACTTCGCCCTGGGTATCGAAGACGAGAAGAACAATCACCGTCTCTACTATTCCGTAACCAAGGATTTTAAGACATGGACCAAGGGCAAGCTCCTGATAGATCCGGGATTCAGTTGCATAGATGCCACTCTGCTGAAGCGTGGTAAGAACGATTATGTGATGGTATTGAAGGATAATACCCGCAATGCCCGCAATATCAAGGTGGCTTTTGCCAAGAACCCGATGGGACCGTGGAGCAAGGCTTCTGAACCGTTCACCGGCAATTTCATGGAAGGACCAACCACCGTCAAACTGCCTAAGAACAGTCCGCTGGGCAATGGTTATCTCATTTATTACGATCGTTACCGCCTCTTCGATTTCGGTGCTCATTTCACGAAGGATTTCATCCATTTCACCGATGTGAGTCAGCAGGTGAGTGTGCCGAAGAACCACAAGCACGGCACCATCTTCCGTGCTCCGGAACGCATCGTGAAGGCTTTGCTCGAACAGGACCGCATCCACTATACCGGAACCACGATGGCAGATCCGTCGCGTCATGACGGAGCCTTGTCGCCAGTGGTAGGAGTCCATAATATCCAGACGCTCCGTGCCAACCGCGAGCATCCTTCCCAGGCAAATGGTGATGGTTGGACCTATAACCACCAGCCGATGATGGCGTATTGGAATGGCAAGTTCTACATGCATTTCCTGAGCGATCCTGCCGAGGAGCATGTACCCCCATCGAGAACCCTGATGCAGGTTTCTGAGGACGGATACAACTGGAGCCAGCCACAGATTCTCTTTCCTGAATATGATGTGCCAGCCAGTTTCAAGAAGGCGAATTACCAGCCGAAACCGGAACTGCAATATCCTGATGCCTACAAGCAGAAACCGCTGAAGGCAATCATGCACCAGCGTGTGGGTTGGTATGTATCCAAGGGCGGCATCCTCCTGGCTACAGGGAACTATGGTGTGGCATTGGACAGAAAGGACGATCCGAACGATGGCAACGGCATCGGACGTGTGGTGAGAGAGGTGAAGAAAGATGGTTCGCTCGGACCTATCTATTTCATCTATTACAATCACGGATTCAATGAGAAGAATACCGCTTATCCTAATTATAAGAAAGCATCCAAGGCGGTAAGAGCGGCTTGCGAGGAAATCCTTGCCAACCCACGTTACCGCATGCAATGGGTGGAAGAGGCAGATAGAGGCGAAAAGCTGATACCTGTCAACAATGGTTACAAGGCTTATTGCGACTATACCCTGCCGGATGGCAGAATAGCCAGTCTGTGGAAACATGCCCTCACCTCGTTGAGTTTGGATGGCGGCAACACCTATACCACTACCAACCGTGCCCTGGGATTTGTCAACAGCAATGCCAAAATCTGGGGACAGCGGTTGAGTGATGGTACCTATGCCACCATCTACAATCCGTCTGAATACCGCTGGCCGCTGGGCATCTCGCTGAGTGGTGACGGATTGGAATATAAAACGCTGAATCTGATTTGTGGCGAAGTACCACCGATGAGATACGGTGGCAACTATAAGAGTCGTGGTCCGCAGTATGTCCGTGGCATCCAGGAAGGCAATGGCGTTCCTAAGGATTCTGATATGTGGGTGAGCTATTCCATGAACAAGGAAGATATCTGGGTGGCGCATGTACCCGTTCCGGTCAAGACCGTGGCTACTGCCCATGCCGATGATGATTTCGCCCAGTATCAGAAACTCGGCGACCTCAAGACCTGGAATATCTATTCTCCGCTGATGGCACCGGTTTCACTCCGTCAGGAGTGGCTCGAACTGAAGGATGAAGATCCGTTTGACTATGCCTGTGTAGAGCGCAAGATACCAGCATCTTCCTATCTGAAGGCATCCTTCGATGTACAGGCAGCACAGACCCGCAACGGTTCCCTGCAGATTGAATTCCTCGATGAGAAGGGCATCGCCTGCACTCGCATCGAACTGAACAAAGAAGGAATGATACGTGTGAAGAACGGAGCGAGATATGGCAATGTGATGCCTTATCAGGCTGACCAGACCTATCGTTTCGAGGCAACATTGGATACCCAGCACCGCCAGCTCAACCTCACTGTGAGCACCCTCGATACAGAGGGCAAGGCATTGCAGAGCAAGAGTACCAAGCGCATCTTCTACGCACCTGTGCATCAGATAGAGCGCATCCGTTTCCGTACCGGCGATCTCCGTACCTTCCCGACCATCGACACCCCTGCCGACTGGTTTGGTACCTTGGAGCATGCGGGTGATACCGATACCACCGCCCTCTACCGCATCGCTCATGTCAAGACCGTGAGTCTGGATGCTGATGCCGGTTCGGCTGTGCTCAAGACCGCAGATTACAAGCATTATGTAGACGATTTCAATGCAATGGAGCCGGAGGTTCTCCATACTTCTGCCATCCCGAATGCGCAGGCATGGGACTGGATGAAGCAGAATGTGCCCCTCTTCGACTGCCCGCAGCGCAACTTTGAGGAAATGTATTATTTCCGCTGGTGGACGCTCCGCAAGCATATCGAAAATACACCTGTAGGCTATGCGATGACCGAGTTTCTCGTGCCTCGCAGTTATGCCGACAAGTATAATCTCATTGCCTCTGGAGTGGGGCATCATATCCACGAGAGTCGCTGGATTCGTGATGGGAAGTATCTCGACGGCATCTTGAATACCTGGTATCATGGCAACGATGGTAAGCCGATGGCTAAGATCAATTTCTATAGCAGTTGGATGCCTGCTTCAATCTGGGAGCGCTATCTCGTAGACGGTAACCGGAAGGAGTTTAAGTCGTTGGTGAACGACCTGGACAAGGAGTATAAACTGTGGGATGACCACCGCTGGAGCAACGGACTCTACTGGCAGTATGATGTGCGTGATGCGATGGAAGAGACCATCAGTGGCGGCAGAAGAGAAAAGAATGCCCGTCCTAGCATCAACAGTTATATGTATGGCAATGCAATGGGTATCGCCCAGATGGCAAAGATCATCGGCTATCAGGACTTGGCTAGGAAGTATGAGGCTAAGGCAGATACTCTGAAGCATCTGGTAGAAACCCAGCTCTGGGATGCCGACCATCAGTTCTTCGAGGTGTATAAGCCGAATGCCGGTGAGGCGAAGGAGGTAGCCAAGAAGAGAAGTTACCAGCCTAGTGGCGATGCTGCTGTATCGGCAAAGGTGCGCGAGGCTATCGGTTTCCTACCTTGGTATTTTAATCTTCCTGCCGATGATGCGAAGTTTGCTGAGGCTTGGAAGCAGGCAGCAGACAGCAAGGGCTTCTCTGCTCCTTACGGACAAACCACCGCAGAGCGCCGCCATCCGCAGTTCCGCTCTCATGGAGTGGGAAAGTGTGAGTGGGATGGTGCCATCTGGCCTTTCGCTACCGCCCAGACCCTGACAGCGATGGCGAATTTCATCAACAATTATCAGGTGAAGCCATCTGCCCTCGCAGCTTCTTCAAAGGGTAGTCTCGATATGGACAGCCTTTACTTCAACGAGATGGAGAAGTATGTGCAGAGTCAGAGCATGCGTGGAAAACCTTACATCGGTGAGTATCTTGATGAAACTACCGGTTACTGGCTGAAGGGCGATCAGGAACGCAGCAGATATTACAACCATTCTACCTTTTGCGATCTCATCATCACCGGCATCGTGGGTCTCCGTCCTCGTGCCGATCAGACCATCGAGGTGCGTCCTATCATTCCAGCCGGCAAATGGCAGTACTTCTGTCTCGACAAGGTGCGTTATCATGGTCACGACCTCACCATTCTCTACGACCAGGACGGTTCCCGCTATCATGTGGGCAAGGGCTTGCAGGTATGGGTTGACGGAAAGTTGGCTGGTCAGCGTGATACGCTCGGCAAACTCGTAGTGAAGGATGCATTTAAATAATGTAGAATAAGATATGAAACAGAGAAAATATTTATTGATACTGATAGGACTTTTGGGCATGATGCAGATTCATGCTCAAAAGTCTGTTGCTTTTAAGGCGGATAATGAAGCGCCTCAGCCACAATGGATTGGAGCGATAACCGATGAGGATGCGCACATTCCGAGTAACCGAGATTATGTAGGAACGGGAACGGTGAATGCCAAGGGAAAACCAGACTGGAAGGCTACGGCTCCATTGTCAAGACAAAGCATCTGGCTGAAGAAAGAAATGAAACTCCCGGCTGATGTCCGCAAGGCAACGATGAAGATTGTGGGACTGGGTTTCTATGAGCTCAGCATCAACCGGCAGAAGGTGACGGATGCCGTTTTCGCCCCTCTGTGGAGCGATTACGACAAGACCGTCTTTTATAATATTTACGATGTGACTGCGTTGTTGAAGAAAGGCAAGAACCAACTTTCGGTATTGCTGGGCAACGGATTCTATAATGAGCAGGGTGGAAGATACACCAAGATGAAGGTTTCCTATGGTCCTCCTACGCTCTACTGTTCGCTCGAAATAGAACTGAAGAATGGCAGAACCGTCTGCATCGTCAGCGATGACTCATGGAAATATTCGCCTAGCAGCATCACCTTCAACAGTATCTATGGTGGTGAAGACGAGGATGCCCGCATCACGCCTTCCTGGAAACCGGTGGTGATACAGAAGGGACCTCGTGGCATTCTGCGCCAGCAGATGGCACAGCCGGTGAAGATGATGGAATACTTCGGTGTGAAGAGCCGTCATCAGCTCACTCCTCAGCAAATCGCCAAGGCTTCCAATGCCAAACATCCTATTCCGGCAGGAACCTTCGTGCTGGATATGGGACAGAATCTCGCAGGTTTCCCACAGATCAAGGTTAGTGGAAAGGTAGGACAGCAGGTACGGCTCTATCCCTCCGAGACCCTAACCGCACAGGGAACCTGCAACCAGAAACAATCGGGCAGTCCTTACTATCTTACTTATACGCTCAGCGGAAAGGGCGAGAAGTCGGCTGACGGCAAGCGCATCGAGACTTGGCATCCGCATTTCACCTATTATGGTTATCGCTATATCCAGGTGGAAGGTGCCGTAATGAAGGGTGATGAGAATCCTGATGGCAAGCCAGTGATAGAGGATATCCAGTCGTGCTTCGTCTATAATTCTGCTCCGAAGATTGGCAGTTTCGAATGTTCTAATCCGATGTTTAACCGTGCTTATCAGATTATCGACCGTGCCATCCGAAGCAACTGGCAGGCAGTCTGGACCGACTGTCCTCATCGTGAGAAACTCGGTTGGCTGGAGCAGGATTGGCTCAATGGCGAGGGATTGGTATACAATTACGACTGTCGCTCGATGATAGAGCAGACGCTGCAGAATATCGCCGATGCCCAGCATGCCAATGGTGCCGTTCCTACTACCGCTCCTGAGTATATCTACTTCAAGGGCAAGTGGCTCGACCCGTTTGCTGAATCACCAGAGTGGGGCGGTGCCCTGGTAGCGCTTCCATTCCTTTATCAGCAGCATTACGGTGACGACCGGATGGTGAAGAAATATGCACCGCAGATGTTCCGCTATGTGGATTATCTCCAGAGTAAGGACAGTTGCCGTATACTGAAACAGGGTTTGGGTGACTGGTATGATTACGGAAAGGGTCGTTCGGGTTTCTCTCAGAATACCCCGATGCCGCTGGTATCTACAGCCCATTATTATCAGTGGGTGAAACTGACACAGAAGGCTGCGGCAATGAGCGGAAAGACAGCCGAAGCCAACCGATATGCCATTCTGGCTTCTGAAATCCTGCAGGCTTTCCAGAAGGAATTCCTGCATATTAAGAAGGTTGCATCTTCTGAGAAATCTTCTTCGGATGCTGTAGTAAAGGATGCAGTAGAAAAGAATACTATAGAAAAGGTATATTATGGTTCGGGAAGTCAGGCTTCCAATGCCATTCCTTTGGCGCTGGGCATGGTTCCATCCCAGTATCGCAAGCAGGTTCTCCAGCATCTGGTAGATGACATTCATGCGCATCACGACCGCCTGACAACCGGTGATGTGGGCAACCGCTACCTCTTCCAGGCATTGCTCAGAAACGGATATGCCGACCTCTGGTACAAGATGCTGGCGCATGATGATGTGCCGGGCTACGGCTTCCAGATCAAGAAGGGAATGACCACGCTCACCGAACAGTGGAATCCGGAGATGGGTGCTTCGATGAACCATTTCATGATGGCGCATATCAACAACCATTTCCTGCCGGATATTGTGGGCATCCGCATAGAGCAGGGCAGACTCATTATCGCTCCTCAGCCGATGGGCGACTTGACCTGGGCTAAGGGAAGTACCCGACTCAGCGATGGCAAACAGATTGCCGTGGCTTGGAAGAAATTGGCTGATGGTAAAATAGAGGTAACGGTAGATACCGATAATGATATAGAATACGAAATCAAGATAGATTATGATGAAACAGAACATAATGACGGCACTTATCGCGGCAAGCATGTCTTTGTCGGCAAGTGCGCAAGATAACGGTAACCAGCCAAAGGCTGATGCTCAGAACAGTTATCAGGGGCATTTCACCCGCAGTCTTCACGATGTGATGCAGGACGTATCGCAGCGTTGGGGTGTTCGCTTTAAATATAATGTGGATACCATCGGCAAGCAGTTGCCTTATGCCGATTTCCGCATCAAGCCCTATTCGCTGGAGGAAACCCTGACGAATATCTGCAAGTATTTCGACTTCAACTGGTGGAAGCAGAATGGTAATGTATATAAGATCAAGCCTTATGAATATCCCCGTCGCCATACCGAAGAGGGTGAGCAGATGCTTGCTTATCTCAAGACTCTCTACCAGAACCGGGAACAGTTTGAAGCACGCAAGGATTCTGTACGCAAGGAGGTGCGCCGCATCCTGGGCATCGACCGCTATATGGATTCCCTGGTTCATAAGAAGCCGATTCTCGGTAAGGTACGCCGGTATGATGGTTATACGGTTCAGAATATCTGCATCGAGACCTTGCCTGGCGAGCATGTCTTCGGTTCCATCTATACGCCAGCCAAGAAGGGCAAGCATCCTTTGATCATCTGTCCTGATGGTCATTTCGGAGGTGGCAGATACCGTGCCGATGAGCAGCAGCGCCTTGGAACCTTGGCAAGGATGGGTGCTATCTGTGTAGATTTCGACCTGTATGGCTGGGGACAGAGTGAGGCTGAATATGGCAAGAATTCGCATCAGACCGACCGTGCCCATGTGATTCAGGCTCTGAATGCAGAGGTATTGCTCGATTATATGTGGAATCATCGCAAGGATGTGGATAAATCGCGCATCGGAGCGAATGGTGGCAGCGGTGGTGGTACGCATACTGTCCTGCTGACGGTACTCGACGACCGAATTACGGCAGCAGCCCCTACGGTGAATCTTGCTTCTCATTTTGATGGCGGTTGTCCATGTGAGAGTGGCAAACCTATCCAGTTGGCGGGACATGGTACGTGTAATGCCGAGTTGATGGCTTTCTTTGCACCTAAGCCATTGTTGGTAGTGAGCGATGGTGGCGATTGGACAGCCTCTGTTCCAACCCTCGAATATCCATATCTGCAGTATATATATAATATGTATAGTGCCAAGGAGCAAGTAACCAATGTGCATCTGCCTAAGGAACGTCATGATTATGGCATCAACAAGCGCCAGGCAAACTACGATTTCTTCATCCGTGTCTTCGGGTTGGACCGCAGCAAATTGGATGAAAGCAAAGTGAAGGTTGAAAAACCGGAAGTTCTCCAATCGGTTATTAAATAATAAATCAGAAGATAATAAAGCAGACCTCATGTCGTTTTTAAAATGGCGTGAGGTCTTTTTCGGTTCTTCTGACGACAAAGGCGGTTCTTTTGCGTCTATAAATAAAATAGTTTAATCGATTAAAACAAAAACAAATGAAAATCTTAAGAACCATCACACTATGCTGTCTGGCTTGCCTCTCCTTGCAGGCTACAGCACAAGCGTATAAGCTCTGGTACGACAAACCGGCGCTGGTCTGGACCGATGCCTTGCCTTTGGGTAATGGCCGTTTGGGTGCCATGGTATATGGCATTCCAGCCACTGAACGTCTGCAGCTGAACGAGGAAACCATCTGGGCAGGACAGCCTAACAAGAATGCCAATCCTCATGCCAAGGCAGCTCTTCCTGTTGTGCAGAACCTCATCTGGCAGGGGGAATATCGTAAGGCACAGGATATGTGTACCGAGAAAATCATGTCGAATACCAACTTCGGAATGCCTTACGAACCTTTCGGCGATGTCTATATCTCGGCTCCCGGGATGGATGGCTATTCCCAGTATTATCGTGAACTGAGTCTGGATTCAGCCCGCTGTCTTACCCGTTGGTCTGCCCATGGCGTCACCTATCAGCGCGAGGTCATCACCTCTTTTGCCGATAACGTAGTGATGGTAAGATTCACCGCCAACAAGCCTCATAGCATCACCTTCAATGCTAACTTCACTTCTCCTCACGATGATGTCATCATCCGTACCGATGGCGAGGAAGCTACCCTCGAAGGAGTGGCTGCCAAGCACGAAGGTCTGAAGGGAAAGGTGAGATTCATGGGCAGAATGGCGGCTCAGGTCAAGGGCGGCGAGGCTGCGAAGACCTGCAGAGACGGTGTGGTCAGCGTGAAGAATGCCGATGAAGCCGTACTCTATATCTCCATCGCCACCAACTTCGTTAACTACAAGGATATCACCGGCAATGAGGTGGAGCGCAGCAAGCAGGCTCTCCATACAGCCATGGCGAAGGATGCCCGAGAACAGATGGCGCAGCATGTAGCTAAATTCCAAAGCATGATGCATCGCAACTCGCTCTGGTTGGGTGCCGACAAATATCAGAATCTGCCTACCGATGAGCGCCTTATCCGTTTTGCCAAGCAGGATGACAACTATCTCGTAGCCACTTATTATGCCTTCGGCAGATACCTCCTGATATGCAGTTCGCAGCCAGGCACACAGCCAGCTAATCTGCAGGGCATCTGGAACGATAAGATGTTCCCGTCATGGGACAGCAAGTATACCACCAACATCAACATGGAGATGAACTACTGGCCATCAGAGATGACCAACCTCTCCGAACTCAATGAACCGCTCTTCCGGTTGATTCGTGAGGTAAGCGAAACCGGAAAGGAATCAGCTCAGACCATGTATGGAAAGAACGGTTGGGTATTGCATCACAATACCGATATCTGGCGAGTGACCGGCGGTATTGACAAGGCAGCATCAGGCATGTGGATGACCGGTGGTGCCTGGGTATCATCCCATCTCTGGCAACATTATCTCTATAGTGGTGACAAGGAATTTCTGCGCAAGGCTTATCCTATAATGAAGGGGGCAGCCACTTTCCTCGATGAGATGCTGATACCGGAGCCTGAGCATGGATGGCTCGTGATTTCGCCAGCTGTGAGTCCTGAAAATACTCATCCTTCCAAGGATGGAAAGATAGCGATGAGCTATGGCACTACGATGGATAATGAATTGCTCCACGAACTCTTCTCTACCGTTATCAGAGCGAGCGAAATCCTGGGCGAAGATGCCGGATATGCTGCTCATCTGAAGGAAGTTTTGGGAAAGATGGCACCGATGCAGATTGGCAAGTGGGGACAGTTGCAGGAATGGATCAAGGACTGGGATGATCCTCAGGATAATCATCGCCATGTGAGTCATCTCTATGCGCTCTATCCAGGTAACCAGATTACACCGGAGAAGACCCCGGAACTCTTCGATGCTGCTCGTACTTCGCTCATACATCGTGGCGACCCGAGTACAGGTTGGTCGATGGGATGGAAGGTTTGTCTCTGGGCTCGTCTTCTGGATGGTAATCACGCCTATAAACTGATTCACAACCAGTTGACCCTGACCGATGACCACTTCCTCGCCTATGGATTGAACAAGAAAAAGGGTGGAACCTATCGCAATCTCTTCGATGCGCATCCACCATTCCAGATAGATGGCAACTTCGGCTGTACTGCCGGTATCGCCGAGATGCTGATGCAGAGCCATGACGGATGTGTCAATATTCTGCCGGCTCTTCCTGATGCCTGGAAGGCAGAAGGAAAGATACAGGGGCTCCGCACGAGAGGTGGTTTCCTCATCGAGGAACTGGCATGGAAGAATGGCAGAATCACGTCGCTCAAGATCCGTTCTACCCTCGGTGGCAACCTTCGTCTCCGTCTGCCGGCAGGCAACCGGTTAAAGGGCATCAAGGGTATGAAATCAGCCAAGGGCAAGAATCCGAATCCGCTCTTTTCAGCCTTCGAACAGCCACAGATGCAAAACCATTCAGAAGTGAAACTCAACAAGGTGGTGTTGCCAAAGGCAAATACCTATGACATCACTACACGAAAGGGAGAGACCATCCGATTGATTTAAAAATATGGGTATAAACTCCTTAACATCAAAACTCCTTTAGAAAATGAAAAAAATAATGATAACATTGGCGCTGGCTTGCGGAATCTTTACCGCAGCCTCTGCCGCAAAAAACGAAAAGCCTTGGGCTAATGGTAAATTACAGGTTTCTGCCAATCAGCGATTCCTGCAGTTTGAAAACGGACAGCCGTTCTTCATGTTGGGTGATACCGGCTGGCTTCTTCCGGAACGTCTGGATAGAGCCGAGGCACAGTATTATCTGCAGAAATGCCGTGTAGCGGGATTCAATACCGTTCTCATCCAGGTGATGGACGGCACACCTTCTTTTAATATCTATGGTCAGCAGTCGCTCCCTGCCGGTTGGGATTTGTCGAAGGCTGACCCGGCAGGTGTTTACAGCTATTGGGATCATCTCGACTACATCATCAAACTTGCCGAACAGAACGGCATCTACATCGGCATGGTTACCATCTGGGGTTCTCAGGTAAAGGCTGAGAATATCAATGCACAGCAGGCTAAGGCATACGGAAAGTTCCTTGCCAACCGCTATAAGAATTCGCCTAATATCATCTGGGTGATGGGTGGCGATATCCAGGGTGATATTCATCCTGAGGTGTGGGAGTCGCTCGCTACCAGCATCAAGAGCATCGACCACAACCATCTCATGACCTATCATCCTCGTGGCAGATATACTTCTGCCAAATGGTGGAGCAAGGCGAAATGGCTCGATTTCCATACCTTCCAGAGCGGTCATCGCAAGTATGGCCAGCGTATGGGCAACAAGGATTATCCTATCCCAGACAATACAGAGGAGGACAACTGGATGTATGTGGATTCTACCTGGGCATACAAGCCTATCAAGCCTGTGCTCGATGCCGAACCGAGCTACGAGGATATTCCGAAGGGCTTGCACGATCCTAACGAGGAGCGCTGGCAGGATTACGACGTTCGCCGCTATGCCTACTGGAGTGTCTTTGCCGGTTCCTGCGGTCATACCTATGGTCATAATGCCATCATGCAGATGTTGAAGCCAGGCTATCCTACCAGTTATGGAAGTGATGGAGCCGAGAAGCCTTGGTATGTGGCACTCAACGATCCTGGATTCAACCAGATGAAGCATCTCAAGAACCTGATGCTCTCGCTGCCATACTTTGAGCGTGTGCCTGACCAGAGCATTATTGCCAGTGAGAATGGCGAAAGATATAACCGTCTGCTGGCTACCCGAGGCAACGATTATCTGATGGTTTACAATTACAACTGTGTTCCGATGAAACTCGATCTCCGCAAGGTTTCGGGCAGCAGAAAGAACGTATGGTGGATGGATGCTGCCAACGGACAGCTGGAATATATCGGAGCGTTTGACAACAAGGTCATCACCTTCGCTCCTCAGAAGGCTACCCGCGGTATCAGCGATGGTGTTTTCATCGCCATTGATGCCAACAAGGACTATCTGAAGAAAGACCTGAAGATGATAGAAGACCAGAGTCTGGCTGGTAAGAAAAGAGATTTGAATGAATAAATAAAGTGAAGAGTGAAGAACGAAGAGTGAAGAATTCAAATGAAGAATAATATATTGATGAGTGTGTTGCTGACGGCATCGCTTTCGGCAACACTTCCGCTTTCCGCAGCCAGTCATGTTGACGTGGTGAAGATGCGGACGGAGAATCAGGTGAATCCTCTGGGCATCGGAACATCAACCCCTCGCTTCTCCTGGCAGATTACTTCTGACAGGAAGGGCGTGGTGCAGACGAGTTATCAGATTCTGGTGGCTTCTTCCCGAGAAAAACTGGATAGAAACGAGGCGGATTTATGGGATAGCGGTGAGCGCAACAGCGATGAACAGCTGTGGATTCCTTATCAGGGCAAGGCACAGCTGAGTGGCGCTCAAGCTTACTGGAAGGTGCGTATCACTACCAATAAAGGAAAATCGGAATGGACCGAACCGCAGCTCTTTACCATCGGACTGCTCGGTGAAACCAAATGGAGCGGTACCTGGATTGGATTGGAAGACCTGCAGCCCGGAGAACAGAAAGGCATGCATACCCGACTGGCAGCACGCTATATCCGCAAGGACTTTGCGACAAAAGGCAAGGTGAAGCGGGCGGTGGCTTATGTTGCCGGACTCGGTGTATACGAGTTTTATGTCAACGGACAGCGTATGGGCGGCAGTCAGGCATTGCAGCCTGCACCAACCGATTATCGCAAGACCATTTACTACAATACGTTCGATGTCACTTCGCTCCTGACTGAGAAGAATGCCATCGCCATCAAACTGGGCAACGGCAGAATGTTTCCGATGCGACTGGAGAAGGCTTACAAGACGCCTTTCTTCGGTTATCCGAAATGCCGCATCAACGTGAAGGTGGAGTATGAGAACGGAAAGACTGAAACCTGGGCTACCAACAACACATGGAAGTTGAGCTTCGATGGTCCTATCCGCAGCAACAACGAGTATGATGGCGAGGAGTATGATGCCCGCAGGGAACAGGCGTTGAAGGGCTGGACCCAGGCTGGTTTTGACGATAGCCAGTGGCAGAAAGCCGAGCGCTGTGCCATTCCTGACGGTACGCTGATGGCGCAGCCGATGACGGGAATGGTTGAGAAGAAATTCGGTCATCCGGTAAGTCTGAAGCATCGCCACGATACCCTCATCGTAGATTTCGGACAGAACATGGCGGGCTGGATCGGTTTCCAGGTCCGTGGCAAGCAGGGTGATACCATCCGTGTGAAATATGCCGAGAAACTGCAGGCTGACGGCAGTCTGTATCTCGACAACTTCCGCAATGCCCTCTCTGAGGATATCTATGTCTGCAATGGCAAGGAAAACGGAAAGTCTTGGCGTCCTGCCTTCTCTTATCACGGCTTCCGCTATGCTGCCATCACTGGTATGAAGAATGCCCGCAAGGAGGATTTCACCGCCTATACCGTGAGCGACGAGATGGCTACCATCGGACATATCGAGACTTCTGATACGATATTAAATAAGGTGTTGAAGAATGCATGGTGGGGCATCTACGGCAATTACAAGGGTATGCCGGTAGACTGTCCGCAGCGCAACGAGCGCCAGCCTTGGTTGGGCGACCGCACGGTGGGTTCGCTGGGTGAGAGTT
Organism: uncultured Prevotella sp.; assembly: GCA_934196725.1. Classification (GTDB taxonomy): domain Bacteria; phylum Bacteroidota; class Bacteroidia; order Bacteroidales; family Bacteroidaceae; genus Prevotella. The sequence goes on along the minus strand of CAKPWR010000006.1, from coordinate 17,780 downwards.
TCGTTTTCGACAACGAGCGACTCTACAGCAAGTGGATGCACGATATCTGTGATGCCCAGCGTTCGGATGGCAATATTCCGGATGTGGCTCCTGCCTTCTGGAATTACTATACCGATGATGTTACCTGGCCGGCAGCTTTGCCTTTCACCTGTGATATGCTCTATCATCAGTTTGGCAACAAGCAGCCTATCATCGATTCTTATCCATCCATCAGGAAATGGATCAACCATATCCTGGCTGAATATACGGATAAGAACGGCATCATCACCAAGGATAAATACGGCGACTGGTGCGTACCACCAGAGAAGCTGGAACTGATTCACAGTCAGGATCCGAAGCGAAAGACCGATGGCAAGCTGATAGCCACCGCCTATATGATCCGCTGTCTGCAGCTGGCAGAGCAGTTTGCCAACCTGCAAGGTTTGAAGGAAGAAGCGAAAGCTTGGGCAGACCGCAGAAGCGGAATGATAGAAGCCTTCAACAAGCAGTTCCTCACCAACAAGGCAGGAACTTCCCGTCGTCCGGGTCATGTGCTTTATCCAGACAGCATCTATTATGGCAACAATACCTCTACTGCCAATCTCCTGGCGCTCTCCTTCGGCATCGCTCCCCAGGAGTTGCGCAGCGAACTCATCAAGCAGGTAGTGAAGGGCATCTGCATCGATGCCAAGGAACATGTCAACTGCGGTGTCATCGGCATCTCCTGGCTCCTTCGCGGTTTGAGTGACAACGGTTTCCCTGATGTGGCTTATCTCCTGGCTACCCAGCGCACCTATCCGTCGTGGGGTTATATGGCAGAGAACGGAGCCACTACCATCTGGGAACTCTGGAATGGCGACAAGGCTGATCCGAAGATGAATTCGGGCAATCATGTGATGCTTCTGGGTGACTTGCTTACCTGGTGCTATCAGTATCTGGGAGGTATCCAGCAGAAGGGTGTCAACGTGCAGCAGGTGGCTGAGGCTGATGCCAGCGTGGCTTACAAGCACATCGTGCTGAAGCCGGAATTCAGTATTCAGAACTGCGAATCGGTAAAGGCTGATTACGAGACTCCATACGGAGTAGTGAAGAGCCAGTGGAAGAAGACCTTGCAGCATGTGGACTGGGATATCACCGTGCCTTGCAACACTACAGCCGATGTCTATCTGCCTGATGGCAAGGTTGAGACGGTGGGTAGTGGCGATTATCATTATTCGGTAGAAATCCCTACCCGCGATGCTGCCATCCTGAAGGATGAATTCCTTTATGATTACAGCGGGTTCCCATCGGCTCATGCCTCTACCATCACCCAGTTGAAGAACGGTGACCTGGTGGCTGCCTACTTCGGCGGTACCTTCGAGCGCAATCCGGATGTCTGCATCTGGGTAAGTCGCAAGCCGAAGGGTGCCAAAACTTGGGAGAAACCTATCCTGGCTGCCGATGGTGTTTATCGCCTGGGTACTCCTGAGGCTAAGAAGGCGGGTCTTTCGGGCATCGATGAGAAGACAACTCCGGCTGATAAGGGACCTATCAAGGATGGATTGCGCCGTTTCGGTGTGCCTGTCGGCTACAAATATGATTTCCGCTCCAAGTCTGCCAATATCAAGTTGCCTGCCAATCTGAAGCGCAAGTCTTGCTGGAACCCTGTGCTCTATACTATGCCGGATGGCGAGATATGGCTGTTCTACAAGGTGGGAGCTACCGTTGGCGACTGGACGGGCTGTCTTGTGAAATCGAAGGATGGCGGTAAGACCTGGAGTGATCCGGAGGCATTGCCAGACGGTTTTCTCGGTCCTATCAAGAACAAGCCGGAAATGGTGAACGGCAGACTCATCTGCGGTTCCAGTACCGAGAACAAGGGTTGGCGATTCCATGTGGAGATTCTCGACTTGAAGACCAAAAAGTGGAAGTATGTGGGTCCGGTAGATGCCGAACTGAAACCTCGTACCGATGATGTGGATTCGGCTACGGTGGATATGCTGCATCCTATCTACAAGGAGGGTGAGAAGGCGAGATATATCTACAGCATCCAGCCTTCTATCCTGAAGTTGAAGGATGGCAGATTGCAGGTCTTAATGCGTACTCATAATGCCAAACTTGCCACCAGTTTCAGTAGCGATGGTGGTGATACCTGGACTCCGGTTACCCTGCTCGACATCGAAAACAACCAGAGCGGTACGGATGCCGTCACCCTGAAGGATGGCAGACACGTGCTCATCTACAACAATTTCGAGACGTTGCCGGGAACCAAGAAGGGACCTCGCACGCCTTTGAGTCTTGCCATCAGCGAAGACGGCACCCATTGGCGTCATCTCCTCACCCTGGAGGACAGTCCTGTCAACCAGTATTCCTATCCAGGCATCATCGAGGGAAAGGATGGCAAACTGCATTGCATCTACACCTGGCGCCGCCAGAGAGTGGCGTATAAGGAAGTGGATTTGAAAAAGATAAAATAACAGAATATTTGCCAGCTGGCTTCACACGCCCTTTCAGGGCGTGAGAATACAACTGGCAAATGTTCCTTTATTGATTACAAAAATAAGTTATCTGCGTCTTTATTTATAAAACAAAGACTAAGACAATGATAAAAGTACAAAAGATTTTTGTGATGGCAGCCCTCGTGCTGATTCCATCTGTATCCTTTGCCCAAAAAGTGAATATCCTGACCGGAAAGAAGGCTTCTAATCGGGAACAGTATGCTGCTGAATACCTACAGAAGAAGCTCAACCGTTTGGGATTCTCTGCAGTGGTGAACGGCAAGAAGGGCGAATATCGCATTTCGCTCTCGCAAGCCAAGGATACTGCCGGACTGAAGAAGGAAGGTTTCTCATGGACCCGCAAGGGAAAGAAGATTCTGTTGCAGGGAAATGACGGTTCGGGAGTCATCTACGGCTGCAACGAAATAGCAGAATACGTGGCTCAGCATGGCTCTCTCAATGTGCCGCTGAAACAGGTAGATGCACCGGAAATGGTGCTCCGTGGTGCCTGTGTAGGCTTGCAGAAGACCGTTTATCTGCCGGGTCATCAGGTTTACGAATATCCTTATACCCCAGAGAATTTCCCTTGGTTCTATGACAAGGAACAGTGGATCCAGTATCTCGATATGCTCGTAGACAACAAGATGAATTCGCTCTATCTCTGGAATGGTCATCCTTTTGCTTCGCTCGTCAAACTGAAGGATTATCCTTTCGCCCTTGAGGTGGATGAGGCTACCTTCAAGAAGAACGAAGAGATGTTCTCGTTCCTGACCAGGGAGGCTGACCGCCGTGGTATCTTCGTCATTCAGATGTTCTACAACATCATCCTCTCCAAGCCTTTTGCCGATCATTATGGCTTGAAGACGCAGGACCGTCACCGTCCTATCACTCCGCTCATCAGCGATTATACCCGCAAGTCGGTAGCTGCCTTCATCGAGAAATATCCGAATGTAGGCTTGCTCGTCTGTCTCGGTGAGGCGATGAATACCTACGAGGATGATGTGGAGTGGATGACCAAGACCATTATTCCGGGTGTCAAGGACGGCTTGAAGGCTTTGGGCAGAACCGACGAACCACCAGTCCTGCTCCGTGCCCACGATACCGACTGCAAGATGGTGATGGAGGCAGCGCTGCCTCTCTACAAGAACCTCTATACGATGCATAAGTATAATGGTGAGTCGTTGACCACCTATCAGCCTCGCGGTCCTTGGACCAAGATTCATACCGATTTGGCAGCCCTGGGTTCTACCCATATCAGCAACGTGCATATCCTTGCCAATCTCGAACCATTCCGCTGGTCATCTCCTTCTTTCGTTCAGAAGGCGGTAACGGCGATGCACGATGTTCATCACGCCAATGCCCTGCATCTCTATCCGCAGGCTAGTTACTGGGATTGGCCTTATACGGCAGATAAATTGCCTGGCGGACAGCGGGAGAAACAGTTGGACCGCGACTGGATGTGGTACAAGACATGGGGAAGATATGCCTGGAACTGCCGTCGCGATGTAGCTGCCGAGGGTAATTACTGGGATAAGGTACTTGCCGATTACTATGCTTCTGATGCCGCTGTTGCTGACAGCATCCGCAAGGCATACGATGAGAGCGGTGAGATTGCGCCTAAGCTCCTCCGCCGTTTCGGTATTACAGAGGGCAACCGTCAGACGCTGCTCCTGGGCATGTTCATGAGTCAGCTGGTGAATCCATATAAGTACACCATCTATCCTGGTTTCTATGAGAGTTGCGGTCCTGAGGGCGAGAAACTCATCGAATATGTAGAGAAGGAATGGAAGCATCAGCCTCATGTGGGTGAGTTGCCACTCGATATCGTAGCTCAGACCGAGGCTCATGGCGATGAGGCTGTGGCTGCCATCGATGCCGTTGCTGACCGCATCACCGGCAATCAGGATGAGTTCCGTCGTCTTCAGAACGATATGCATTGTTACCGTGCCTTTGCCTATGCTTTCGGTTGGAAGGTGAAGGCGGCTCAGCATGTGCTCAACTATAAGTGGGGCAAGGATATCAAGGAACTGGATGCTGCCGTTCCGCTGCTCGAAAAGAGTCTGGAGTATTACCGTCAGCTGGTAGATCTTACCAAGGATACCTATCTCTATGCCAATTCGATGCAGACCGCCCAGCGCCGCATTCCAATCGGAGGTGATGGCGGCAACATGAAGCATTGGAGTGAACTCTTGCCGAAATATGAGCAGGAACTGGCGAATCTGAAGAAGAATATCGCCATGCTCAAGGCTCAGGCTGCGGGTACTTACAAGATGACGTCTGAGGACATCAAGCCTTTGAAGGATGCAGGTGTGCAGAAGGGTGCTTTCCAGATGGAGAATATCAATGGCGAGGCTAATTTCAAGATGGTGAAAATTGCCAAGGGTGCCAAACTCTTCAACGATTTGGATAGTGTAGTAACCGATTTTGCTCCTGAGTTGGCAGGAATGAATGCTTATGTAATGAACAGCAGCAAGCAGCGTGGCGAGTCTACCTCGCTCACCTTCACCACCAAGAAGCCTGTGCAACTCTTGATAGGTTACTTCCGTGACGACCAGATGAAATATGCCAAGGCTCCGAAGCTGGAGACCGATGCCACAGCCAACGATTATGGTCAGGCAGAGCCACAGCTCACCAGCGCCATCCGCATCGACGGTATGCCACAGGTGAACATCCATAAGTATGAGTTTGCTGCCGGCAAGCACACCCTGCTCTTGCCAAAGGGCTTCCTGCTTGTGCTCGGTGCTACGAGCGATAAGATTACCGCTCGTGATGCCGGTCTCTCAGGTGCCGATAAGGCGATTGACTGGCTGTTCTACTAAATAGAATGATATAATTGAAAGGATAGAGTATAGCACAAATCATGTGTTATGATCTATCCTTTTTTTCATATGTTGTCATTTTCTGAGTTTCTTATAATTTTATAATGTCTTTTAATATCTGGGTGTCTGCTCCAATCTTCTTCGTATTTAATTAGCCATTTTTTATGTCTTATTATATTTGATGATTGGTGTTGTAAGTCTCTTCCGTATTGGTGTTTAATATACTGTTTCGAGAATAGAATATTTACTTCGGATACTATATAAACTCTCTTGTCACCGATACAGAAATATTCAAATGGAATATTTGATAGCGTCTTTACTTGATTGAGCTCTCCCCCAGAATAAAGTTCACCAATAGTAAAGTAAGTTCCTATACCATATTTATTAGCTATATTGGCATCAATTTCCTTGTTGAAATATAATGCGACAGATTCTATGTTAGGATACTTCTTTATATATAATTTTATGATATTTATAAGAGATTGGTCAATGTCAGAAGAATTTAATTCTGTAGCCACTCTTTCATAATGACGATTATTCAATGTACATTGGCAAAGCAAATGTATCATTATTACGGTTACGATAATATTCTTATAGTTCATGTCTTTTATCTTTAAAATGGTATATCTTGTGCACCTGTAGAAACGTCACACTGTTTATTGATTATTTTATATCCGTTTTTATAATCATATTTGACTAACCATCCGGTATGTTTGGTTTTATCAAAAAAATGGTTCAGCCATTTGTCTTGTGCAAGAACCTTACTTGAATAATTGGGATGTAATATTGTGTTTGATGAGGATACTACATATACTTTTTTGTTTTTTAAAAGAAAGTAAAAGGATGGTAAGAACTTATTTTTGAACATATCGTTAGCTTCAAAATGTGGAATGCTAAATTCTCCAATGGTGAAATATATTCCATTGCCATAGTATGTGGAAAAATCTGACTCTAAATTAAAGAAAACCACAATATTGCTATCGTTAGGATAAGCTGTTTCATATTCTTTTATAATATTAAAAAAGGACTTGTCGATGTTTGTAAGCTCTAATTCTTTAAGACGAGTAGTACTTTTGTTTTTGTTGCATGAACAGAAACAAATGGATAAAACGATAGTGATAAATAAGATATGTTTCATATTTTATGATGTTTAAATGGATTAACAGATTTTTGGCAAGTAAGCTCCACATTCCCTAAAAGGGCAAAAGCTCCTAGCCGTATTTGAACCACTTACGAAAATTCAGTTATAATTCTATTCTTCATTGTGTACGTTTTTGTTTCTTTTGAGAATTTGCTGGAAAGTTTCTGTTTCTTCAATTATGGTTATACCTAATAGAGTTTCGACATGTTTGTTGACGACAGTGTATTCTTTATTTGTTTCATATAATTTATCGTGGTTAATCTTGTGTTGAATTAGCCATGCATTATGTCTTGTGCAATCAAAATAATCTTTCAACCATGGATTGCTTGTAAATATATCCTTGGTAAATTTGGGTGTTAGTAGAACATTGCTTTTGGGAACAATGAAAATCTTTCTGCCGTTTAGTACAAAATAACATGATGGTATATAAGCATAAGATTTTGAAATCTCTGCTTCGAACCTAGGGATATCAAATTCTCCTAAAGTGAAGTAGTCTGCAAGTCCGTATTCTTGATTTCGAATAGAATCAACTGACAAATTAAAAAATAAGACAATACTGCTATCTTGTGGATACTCTTGCATGTATTGCTTAATAATATCCTTGATAGAATCATCAATATAAGACGATTCTATTTCTTTAATTTCTAAAAGAGCATCGTTCTTTTTGTTTGTACATTGACAAAAGAGTAATGCAAAAAATATTAATAACAAATGTTTCATATTTATTTGTTTTGAAAAGAATTTTATAATATAACTTAAACTTATGTTGTATCTTTACGCCTTAATCCATTACAGAAAATTCTCTTAAATATTGCTTGTATTCTTGTATCATCTGCTCTTCTATTTCTGGCCCCATCCAAAACCAACTATAAGTATTGATATATAGGGGTGAATACTCTATAAGTTTTTCAGAAATATTTATTATATTTTTGTCTTTTATATGTCCTCTAGGTAAGTTTATATGCTGATTTTTAAGCCCCATATATATATAGGTGGCATCCTTTACTAAAAGTGGTATGGTATCTGTTGTGGGATTTGATAAAAGTTGGCAGATTATAGTTTGTAAACTATCGTTCTGCTTTCTGGTTATCTTTTGAGATTTGTGAAGATAAATTTCTCTAAATGAAATATCCTCAGTGTTGATTTTTTGATTATAGTGTAATTTATCAATAATATCGAAAGATAGGGCCCCACATGTGGTTTCTATCGAATCTTTTCCATTATAGTTTATAAGATAAGATTTAGTAAAAGTTGCTTCGTCATAAACAATAATTTGGCAAGGCACATTCTTGCATTTGTTGTTACAAGAAGAAAGTGCCATCAGTACCATTCCTATTATAAATAATGTTCTATTTTTCATGTGTTGTATGTTTTATTGTTGAAGCCTTGAAGTATTGGATTTCTTTAGAAATAGGAATCTCATTTTTCTCTATATCCTTTGTGACGATATATGCTTGTTGATTGTTTGGAATACATACCAACCAATAGTATTTTCCAATGTTGTTTCTTATACCTTTGATTTCCAAATGTTTTTTATAATCATTTTTAATGGATTTTTGATTCGTCATATTGTCAATTGATGACTTTAAGAAGATTCTTCTTCCTTGGAACGAGAACGAAATAGAAGGAAACAGGTAACCCAAATTTTCCCCAATTTGTTCGCCTATATAGGTTGGTCCTAAATAATAGTACTCTTTAGCTTCTCTGTTGGGAAGGGGCATTCTGATGGTAATCTCATTGTCAAGAATAAGATTCTCAAATTGAGGATATTGTAAGATATACTCTGATAGAATTTTTTTTACTTGCGGAGTAAGCGTCGTGGAGTCAATGCCATAGTTATAGTTCTTCTTGTCAACATTGCTTATATGATGCTCACAGGAAATTAATATGATAAGTATAAATAATATATATTTCTTCATTCTCTGTAATTTTTAAGTTGCTGCAAATATACCCTTTTCCTTTTGTAATGTATGTTTTTTCATGGTTAATAATTCTAAAACACATAAACTTTATGCAAATAGTTACAAAAACTATCTCCAAACGTCTTTGTATTTGTAAGATTTAAAATTAATTTGTACTAAAATAAAATGAATTCAAAAGAAAAACTGGTGCTGTTTTCTTTGTATTAAGAGTTGAGTAGGATAAGTGGACCTGTTTCTTTGAAAATATATTCTTAATTATCTATAAAACTTTAGACTAACCCATCTTAAAATGAAGTATATTGTTTATATTTGCATATTATAATTTGGATTAAGGTTATGGCAAAGAATACAATGGCTAACAAACTTCCAAGGAAGTTGATACAGAAAATGGAAATCGTGGGGGAGCAGATCAAGCTTGCCAGATTACGCCGCAACTTGAGCATGGCACAAGTTGCAGAAAGAGCAACCTGCTCAGAAGTTACACTTTGCAAGGTGGAGAAGGGATTGCCAACGGTTTCCATCGGAATCTACTTGCGTGTACTCTATGCACTTCAGTTGGATGATGACATCTTGCTCTTGGCAAAGGATGACAAACTCGGAAGGGCATTGCAGGATATGGGACTGAAGAACCGACAAAGAGCAACTAAAAAAGGATAGAAATGGAACGACTGTTTGTTTTCGCAGATTTTAACTGGCTCGACAAAGCGGAGTTGATAGGGGAGTTGTGTTATGAGAAATTGCGCGGCTCTGATAGTTATGCATTTAAGTTTGATGAAAACTGGCTTAAGATTTATGGCGGAATTAAGCTTTCGGAGGACATCAATAACTATCCAGGCATGCAATACACCCAACCAGGAAGTGATATTTTCGGATGCTTTTCTGATGCATTGCCAGATAGATGGGGACGTACCTTGCTTAAAAGAAGAGAACAGATACAGGCCGCTGAAGAAAAAAGAGCTGTCAGAACACTTTCCTCATTCGATTACCTCATGGGCATAGATGACTTCTCCAGAATGGGTGGCTTTAGATTTAAAAGGGAATTGGAAGGTGATTATATTAATATGTCACCATCTTTCAAGATTCCCCCATTAACAGAGATTAGAGAATTGATTCATGCCAGTCAGGAAGTGGAAAAATCCGAAGAGAATGATGTGTTGCCCGAGAAAAAATGGATTGCACAGCTTATCCAACCTGGTACCTCATTGGGTGGCGCAAGACCTAAGGCTGGTGTGTTGGATGAAAAAGGCAATCTATGTATTGCTAAGTTCCCTTCACGAAAGGATGACTATGACATAGGACTTTGGGAGCATTTTTCTCATCTTCTTGCCCAAAAAGCAGGAATCCAGGCTGCTCAAACCAGGACATTGGGAGGACTAGGAAAATATCACACACTCCTGTCCTGGCGCTTTGACAGAACAGATGAAGCCAAGAGAATACATTTTGCGTCATCCATGTCTCTGCTAGGATTAAAGGATGGTGATAATGCCCAAGGTGGTTATGGTTATCTTGATATAGTTGATTTCATACTCCAAGGTTGTTGCAACGTAGAGAAAAATCTTCAGGAACTCTACAGAAGGGTTGCCTTCAACATTTGTATTGGTAATTCTGATGACCACTTCAGAAACCATGGCTTTCTGCTGACACCAAAAGGATGGACTCTTTCTCCTGCCTATGATATGAACCCTACTCTTAATGAATATCAGAGTCTTCTGATCAATGAATCTTCAAACAAGGCAGATATCCATGTTCTGCTTGATTCGTGCGAGAGTTATATGATTAAGAGGGAGGAGGCAGAAAACATTATTCAGGAGGTTCAAACGGCCGTTGATCTATGGGAAAATTTGGCGATTCAGCTTCAGATTCCTGAAAGAGAAATGGCTATGTTTAAGGAGAGATTTAAACTTAACCTATAATATAATGAAGTAATATTCGTAATTACTTCATTATATTTAGGGTTACTTCTTCTAAATCTTTATCATTTCATGTTTTGTAATTCTAAATCACATAAACTTTATGCAAATAGTTACAAAAACTATCTCCAAACGTCTTTGTATTTGTAAGATTTAAAATTAATTTGTACTAAAATAAAAATATGAAAATCGAAAGAAAGAGACTGGTACTCTTATCTCTTCTTATCTTTGGCGGCATCACCGCTTTTGCACAGAAAATCAGCAAAAACGTGATGCAGAAGATATACGACGAGGTGAAGACGCCTTATAAATACGGTATGGTGGTTGCCCCAAAGGACAACTACCACCAGATAGACTGTCCGATGGTGTACAGGGAGGGCGGCAAGTGGTATATGACCTATGTGGTATACAACGGCAAGGACGGAACGGATGGCAGAGGATATGAAACATGGCTCGCTACCAGCGATGACCTGCTGCAATGGAAAACCCTGGGCAGACTGCTCTGCTATGCCGACAAGGGATGGGATATGAACCAGCGTGCAGGATACCCGGCGCTGATAGACTGGACCTGGAACGGATCCTATGAGATGGCAAAATACAAAGGTCGGCACTGGATGAGCTATTTCGGTGGTGAAGGTACGGGCTATGAGGCCATCCGCAAGCCGCTCAATATGGGTATGGCTTTTACAAAAGGCGATATCACCCAGGCACATCCTTGGGAAACATCCCCTTCGCCTGTTCTCTCTATCAACGACAAAAGTGCACAGTGGTGGGAAAAACTCACCCATTATAAAAGCACCGTCTACTGGGATAAGAACAAGACGCTGGGCAAACCTTTCGTCATGTTCTATAATGCCGGTGGCATCAACCCTGCCAACCAGCTGAAGGCTGAGCGTATCGGTATCGCCCTCTCCAGCAACATGACTTCCTGGCGCCGTCTGCCTCTCCGCACAGCCAAGCGAAAGACAGGCAATCCGGTGTTCTTCCATGAGGCTCCGGGCATCATTACGGGAGATGCACAGATCGTGAAGTTCCCGCATTATTATGTCATGTTCTATTTCTCTGCCTATAATCCGGAGAGAAAATACAATGCCTACAATACATTTGCCGTAAGCCGGGACCTGGTGAACTGGCAGGACTGGGAGGGAGCCGACTTGGTTTATCCTTCCAAACCTTATGATGATATGTTCGCCCATAAGAGTTATGTGCTGAAGCATCAGGGCGTGATATACCATTTCTATTGTGCCGTGAACCATGCCGGACAGCGAGGCATCGCCGTGGCTACGAGCGTGCCGATGGGACGCTCGCAGGTTTCTTTCCCGACACCAGAAAAGAAGGGAAAGCGACAGATTGTGAGTCTGAATCAGGACTGGCAGGTAACCTTCGGCAAGACTTCGGAAGACAGCATCACGAAGAAGATGGGAACCTTCCGGGTGAATGTGCCTAATAATCTGGACGATTATTACGGCTACCGTCAGCTGAAGCACGGCAACCTGCATGGTATCGCCACCTACGAGAAGCATTTCTCCGTTCATAAACAGACCGGAAAACGCTACTTCCTACAGTTGGAAGGTGTGGGAACCTTTGCTACGGTCAAGGTGAACCGCAAGAGCTATCCGAAGGAACTGGTAGGCAGAACCAGCTTTACGCTCGATATCTCGGATGCGCTCCGTGAGGGCGATAATGTATTGAATATCAAGGTAGAACATCCTTCCATGCAGACCAATAACCCTTGGCCTTGTGGCGGCTGTTCATCAGAATGGGGATTCTCGGAGGGCAGTCAGCCTTTCGGCATCTTCCGTCCGGTATCGCTCATCGAAACCGATGAGGTGAGGGTGGAGCCTTTCGGAGTACACGTCTGGAACAACGAAGCATGCGACAGCGTCTTCGTGGATACCGAGGTGAAGAACTATTCCGATCATGAGCAGACCATCGAGGTAATCAGCAAACTGGCGCTGAGCAGCGGAAAGACCGCTTTCCGCCAGACCGGAAAGATTACCCTGAAGGCAGGTGAAACTCAGGTGGTCCGTCATCAGGCAAAGGTCAGCGATGCCCATCTGTGGAGCATCACGGATCCTTATCTCTATACCCTTTCCAGTATCATCAAACGAGAGGGCAAGACCATCGATGATGTGGCTACACCTTTCGGCATCCGCACCATCTCCTGGCCGGTACTTCGACAGAAGCAGGCTGCGCTCCGTGGCGATTCAGCCCAGATGGATAAGAAAGACGGCAGATTCTATCTCAATGGCAGTCCGGTATTCATCAACGGAACCTGTGATTACGAGCACCTCTTCGGTCAGAGTCATGCCTTCTCTCACGAGCAGATTGCCTCTCGTGTCAAGATGATGCGCCAGGCAGGTTTCAATGCCTTCCGTGAGGCTCATCAGCCACATAATCTCTATTACCAGCAGTTATTGGATGAGCAGGGCATGCTGTTCTGGAGTCAGTTCTCGGCACATGTCTGGTATGATACATCCGCCTTCCGCAAGAACTTCAAGCGTCTGCTGCGCCGTTGGATTAAGGAGCGCCGTAATTCGCCTAGCGTCATTCTTTGGGGTATTCAGAACGAGAGTGTGATGCCGAAGGATTTCACCGAGGAGTGTGCTGCCATCATCCGCGAGATGGACCCTACCGCTCAGACCATGCGCGCCATCACGACCTGTAATGGAGGAGAGGGAAGCGACTGGAATGTGATTCAGAATTGGAGCGGAACCTACGGCGGAACAGCCGATAAATATGATCAGGAATTGAAGCAGCCTAACCAGTTGCTGAATGGTGAATATGGTGCCTGGCGCACGCTCGGTTTCCGCAGTTCCGATGCAGAGAAACTGCATGCCGGTGATGCGAAGGCTCTGTCAAAAGCCTATACCGAAGATGCCTTTGTATCTCTTCTCAGCAAGAAGGCGATGCTGGCAGAGAGCGCCAGGGACTGCGTCTGCGGCCATTTCCAGTGGCTCTTCGTATCGCATGAGAACCCGGGCAGAGTGCAGCCGGATGAGGCTTACCGCCGTATCGACAAAGTGGGACCGTTCAATTACAAGGGACTTCTCACGCCTTGGGAACAGCCTACCGAAGGCTTCTACTGGTATCGCAATCATTATACTAAGGTGCAGCCAGATACGCTTACGCCTACAGCTGCCGACCGCAACAGAGATCTTCTGAAACCTGCCGAGGGTTATACCTATCTGTATAGAGTGAACTGTGGCGGTGATGCCGTTGCAGACAGTTATGGAAGCGAGTGGGAGCAGGACGACAGCGTCTATTCTCATTCCTGGGCAGAGCGTTTCGGCATGAATCCGTTTACGGCAAGTCAGGGACATATCACCTCCCGCATTCATGGCTTGAAATCATCATCTGCAGCCTCTCAGCATGCTGCGGCTCCTGATGCAAAGCTCTTCCAGTATTTCCGTTGGGGCCGTCATGCGCTGAACTATCAGTTTGCCGTTCCGGATGGCGAATATCGCGTAGAACTCTATTTTGCTGAGCCTTGGCTGGGCAAGCATGAGGGCGCCGGTATCGATTGTGAAGGCGAGCGCATCTTTGATGTAGCCATCAACGATTCTGTGGTAGTCGATGACTTCGACCTTTGGGCTGAGGCTGGCTTTGCGGGAGCCTGCAAGAAGGTGGTTGCGGTCAAGGTAAAGGGCGGTCTGCTGACCGTTTCTTTCCCGGAAGTAAAGGTGGGAGAGGCAATCATCTCTGCCATCGCCATTGCTGCCAAGGGTGAGATAGGAGATGCTGATAAGTGGAATGCCGTCTTCAAGGGCAGCAAGCCTGCGAGCGGAATGAGCAAGACCTACTGGGCTGACCTGGATAAGGATGTGGTAGAGAAATATCCGAAGGAGCTGTTGCCTCAGGATAACGAAGTGTTCCCGGCTGTGCGCTATAAGAGCAAGACTTCAACCTGGACCATCAATCCCGGTGTAGCCCGCGAATACATGTTGCGTTTCCGCTACAAGAATACTACCGGCGAACAGCAGGTAGGCAGGTTGAAGATTGTGGACAGCAAGGGCATCGTCCTGTTGGATAGAGACATGACCTTCCCTGAAACGCCGAACAAGTTCAAGACCATCGGTACCACTACTGATTCTCAGATCAATGCCGGTACCTATCAGGTAATCCTCTCCGGTCTTCCGAACGTTTCGTTCGATTATCTGGAAGTGCAATAAAAGGAAATCTGCGCCATTTGCGAATCTGCGTGACTTAAGAATCTCACGCAGATTACGCAAATGGCGCAGATTTGTTTTTCCTTACGTAAAAGTTTTTTTTTGAGAAAAAAGTCTCAAAGTCTCATTATTTGGTGGAAATATCTTTGTAAGGCATTGATATATAATGATATGTAAAAATGAGACTTTCTAATATCTTTACAAAAAAGTATCATGGAAGTATCATAAAATCGGGAGAAGTATCATGAAATTGGCATTGGGTTGCTGCAAAAGACTATAAAAAGCGTCTATTTTTTTCAGTTTTTTTGAGTCCGTAGCGTCTATTTTTTCAGTTTTTATATCAGTAGTAGTGTCTACTTTTCCAGTTTTTAAAAAGAATAAACGTCTACGGAATCAGGACAAGTCATTTGGGTAACTTTTTGATTTTGGGACTATGGTGTGAAAATGGGCTGCCTGGTTCTGACAACAGGACAAGGTGGTCTTTTACAGAAAGCTGTTTTCCGAAAAAAAGTCATCAGTTTTTTGCAGTTTCATTTGTTGGTTTGAAATTTAATGTGTACTTTTGCCATGTCATTCAAAAATCAATTAAAAAGCAACTGCAATGAACATTAAAGACATTTTTCTCACCGCATTCATCAGTTCTATGATGGTTATGCCGGTCATGGCCCAACGTGAAACCAGGACCATCAATGACAATTGGGAGTTTAAACTTCCTACAAGTCAGCAATGGACGTCTGTAAACATTCCTCACACCTATAACCTTGATGCCTATCAGGGAAAGGAATATTATAAGGGAAAGGCTGAATACCGCCGTATCCTCACCTTGCCGGAGATCAATCCTGGCAGGCGCTATTTCTTGAAGGTAGATGCGGCAAACAAGGCTGCAGAAGTGAAGGTTAATGGTAAAAAGGCAGGCTGTCATGCCGGAGGATATTCAGCCTTTACCTTTGACATCACTGAATATTTAAATCCGGGTAATGTATTGCAAGGGAAAAAGTCAGACAATACCATCGAGATAACAGTAGACAACAGCCGTCAGGATGTTACACCAATCATGGCTGACTTCACATTCTGGGGTGGCATCTATCGTGATGTATGGCTTGTTTCCACACCTGATATTCATTTCAACATGCTCAACATGGGAAGTGACGGCATTTTCATTTCTACTCCTATAGTGAACGAAAAACAAAGTGCTGTAAAGGTTGTTGGCGAAGTGACCAATGATTCTAAAAAAGCATCGGTAATAGAACTGAAGAACGAGATTTTCTCACCCAAAGGAAAGCTCCTGCAAACCTTCAGGAAGAAGTTTGCCATAAAAGCCGGCGAAACCAGGCGCATGGAATTACAGTCTAAGCTCGTCAGTAATCCTGAACTTTGGACTCCCGAGAATCCCGCATTATACAAGATTAGGACCTCTATCATAGATACAAAAACAGGGAATGCCATTGATGAGAAAACCCACAAGGTTGGATTCCGCTGGTTTTCATTCGATGGTGAGAAGGGGTTCTGCCTGAATGGGAAGCCTTACAAGCTGCGTGGTTTCAACCGTCATCAGGATCAGGCACCGGTGGGTGTAGCCCTGCCTGACGAGGCACACCGTCGCGACATCCGTCTGATGAAGGAAATGGGCAGCAATTATATCCGTATCTCACATTATCCACAAGATGATGCTCTCCTGGATGCCTGTGATGAGCTTGGCTTACTGGCTTGGGAGGAAATCCCTATCATAGATCTTGTGCCCGACACTCCGGGTTATGCAGATAATTGCGAGCGTAATCTGCGGGAAATGATCCGTCAACACTTTAACCATCCGAGTATCATCAACTGGGGCTTTATGAATGAAATACTGCTCTGCACTCCATGGCCTGGCACGAAAGAATGGCCCGCCTTCAAGGAGCGTACATTAGCACTTGCTGAACGGTTGGAAAAGGTTCTGAAGGAAGAAGATCCTACCAGAAAGAGCGTAATGGCTTTCAATATGAACAATATTTACAACGAAATAGGGCTCAACCTGGTTGATGTTGTGGGTTGGAATCTTTATGCTGGCTGGTATTGGGGAGACCTGAATGATTTCGACCGCTGGTGTGAAGACCAGCACAAGAACTATCCTAGGAAACCGATGATTATCTCGGAGTGGGGAGCTGGAAGTGATCTGCGTCTGCACTCTAATTCAGCTCATGCCCTTGATTTCAGTATGGAATATCAGCAGACTTATATCGAGCATTATCTGCCATTCATTGAAGAAAAGCCCTGGATTAGCGGCTGCACCTATTGGAACTTCATAGACTTTAACGTGGCTGAGCGCCAGGAATCCATGCCGAGAGTAAACAATAAGGGAGTTGCCTACAATGACCGTACGCTGAAGGATGTTGCTTATTATTTCAAATCCATGTGGCGCAAGGACATACCTGTGGTTCATATTGCCAGCCGTGACTGGAGTACAAGAACTGGTAACATGGGTGAGGCGCAGCGCATCAAAGTATATTCTAACCTGCCGGAAGTGGAACTTTTCGTCAATGGCAAGAGCTGTGGAAAGAAGAATGTAGAAAATTGCCTTGCAGTCTTTGATGTAGTATTGCCTTTCGGAAGTTCTACGTTAGAAGCAAAAGGTTTTGGTGAGAAGCTAACTGGCGATGCTGGCAGGAAAGAAGGTAATACTGAAGATGTGATGAATATCCACTACAATCCTCTGCCAGACTTGGCTAAGGGTGAAGAACTCGCCATCAATGTAGGCAGCAACTGCTATTTCTTTTCTTCCTTGAGTCATCTCACATGGTTGCCAGACCAAGCCTATAAGTCAGGCTCGTGGGGCTATATAGGAGGGGAAAACAAAAGCACCACATCTGAGATAGAGAATACGATTGATGGTCCTATTTATCAGACTTGGCGTGAAGGTGATTTGGAGTACAGGATAGACTCTCCATGTGGTGAATACGAAGTGGAATTGTTGATGGCTGATGTTACCAAGCCGGCTACCCAGTTGCCTAATCTCCTTGCCAGAAGCAATGGAAAGACTTCATCTGAAGATGTAAGATTTGATGTTAGCATTAATGGCGAAATCAAGGAAACTGATTTCTCTCCAGCAGATGGTTGTCATTACCGCTCTGCTTTCAAACGCAAATACATCATAGAGAACAATAGTGGCAGTATTAGCATTCAGTTGAAGTCCCTGCAAGGCAAGGCCTTCCTCAGTGGCATTAAGATCAGAAAGTTGAATTAGAGCATCGGTAGGCTGATTGTACCAAACAAATGAAAACAATGTAGACAATTAATAATTAAGGAACTGTGACTTATACTGGTATAGATAGACACATTTATGGTTAATAAATAAAATGTGTTTAGTAATGAAAGACAAACGTAAAA
>CAKPWR010000005.1 GCA_934196725.1 uncultured Prevotella sp. | reverse complement strand
ATATACGCCACATCCGCCATACGCAGCAACACCGCCACGTTGTCGGTCTGGGCTTCCGAGAGAATCTGCAACTGCTCGTAAGCTTTCTGCAAATCGCCCATAGAGATGTAAGCCTGCGAAAGATAGTCGCGGCATTCCAAATCTTCGGCATTCAACTGCAGAGCATGTTCCAAAAACTTGGCTGCAAGGTCAAATTGATGCATGCGGAGAGCACGAACACCATCATATTTCACCATGTCGAAGTCCTTTTCCTTCTCTTGTTTCACTTCTTCGGTAGTTTTTTGGCCACCAAATAGCTTTTTAAATATGTTCATAATTCAACAGTTTATTTAGGTTTTGAATTGTTTGTTGTTGAAATCGTCTCAAACGACAGGGCAAAGATACAAATAAAATCCAAAAAACGCCCTTCTTTTGGAAGAAATATTTTCTTTTTTCTGATTACGAGAAGAAAGTGACAAATTGAGAAGGATAGACACCAGCCTCATAAACACCTGCCTTTTAGAGAGTTAGACATATTCCAGGCTTCAGCTAAAGGCGTCAAAAATCTCAGTCTCAGAGTCTCAGTTGTTTTTCAAGCACCCCTCTTCTTCTTTTATTCTTATATATATTATATATATATTTATATAATTAATTAATAATCAATAAGTTACAAAAGGAAGAGAAAAAAGGGGAAATCATACCCCCTTATTTTTTTACTGAGACAACTGAGACTGAGATTATTCAAATCAATTGGAACGCAGCCCCAGGAAAATCCCCTTTTCTCTAAAAGGCCTTTCTCACTCCACTACCCAATCCGAAATGTTATGCGTAGCACTATCAAAATTCACCCCGACCTTGGTTATAGGAAGGCCCGACAAGGCAAAACGCTGGCGATAATTCTTGAGATTGATCTGCTGCATCGCCACCTGGGCATTCTGATTTAGTTTCAACTCTATCAGGTAAAGACGAGATTTCGTCATAACCACGATATCAACCCTGCCATTCGGAGTATGTACTTCTACATCTACCATCCAAGCCGTAAGAAGCGAGAAGATGACATAGAACATCTGCTGATAATGCCCCTCATAGTCCGTATTGGCACAATATGGAACCGTGCCCAGGAAAGTCTGCAAATACTGCAAGGCCAGTCCCAGGTCTTCCTTATCGAAGGCACGAGCCATGTTGCGGGTCGTATTATTGGCATTCTGCGTGTTAGGCGTTACATAGTAAGGAATCAGCGCCTTGGTCAGCCCCAACCGCACTTCCCTGTTCGGAATACCCAAAGTATAGGAATCGTAAGCCTCTTCATAATCCTTGATGGTAATGTAGCCACTCTGATAGAGCAGAGGCGTAAGAGTTGTCAGCGTTTCCGTAGGCGCATCAAAGTCTGAAACGCCTGCTTCCATGGATTCAGCGAAATCGCTGAAGTTGACACCAAACTTCTTCATCATATTGATGAGATAGGTAGGAGTTCCCGTAGAAAACCAGAATGGCTCTACCCGCTTTAGCGAAAGACTACTGAGCAAACTGAACGGATTGAAGATATCAGGCGATTCTGATGCAAAATGATAGCCGTCATAATAATCCTTGAGTCGGCTCAGCGTCTCATCCATCGTCCAGTTCTTTGCCTCAGCCAGTTCCTGTATTCCCTCTTTTAACTGGGTAAGCATCTCTTCCTTGGTAATACCACAAATGCCCGCATACTCGGGGAGCATGCTGATATTGGTGATGTTGTTCAACTCGCTGAAGATGCTGAGCTGCGAAAACTTGGTAATTCCCGTGAGGAATACGAAATGCAGCATGGAGTCAGAATCCTTCAAGGGACTGAAAAAATTGCGAAGAATCTGCCGGAGAGCCACCAGCTGGCTTTCCTCGTGCACCACATCCAGGAGGGGTGCATCGTATTCGTCGATGAGAATGACCACCTGCTTGCCGGTTTGCTTATAAACTTCGCTGATGAGATTGAGCAATCTTACATTTGGGTCGGGCGCATCCGTCATGATTCCCCATTTCTCTTCATGCTGTTTCAGAATAAAGAGAAGATAGCGTATCAGCGCATCCTCCTGCATGTGCTTGCCACCCGACAGATCAAAATGCAAGACAGGATATTCCACCCAATCCTGTTCCAGCCTTTCCATCTCCAGCCCCTTGAAAAGTTCCTTCTTTCCTTCGAAGTAGCTTTGCAAGGTAGAGACAAGAAGCGACTTTCCGAATCGACGAGGGCGACTCAGAAAAAGATATTTCTTGCCGGAATGGGTCATCTGATGGATGTACCCGGTCTTGTCAACATAGAGATAATTCTTGGTGATAATCTCCGAGAATGTCTGTATGCCTACAGGATAGAATTTTGCTGCCATAATCTGCACCGTTTTGATTTTGGCACAAAGTTAAGCAAAAAATCTGAAAACAACAAGCGAATCGGAGTTAAAAATACAAGATTGGGATAAAGATTTGGTTAGATAGTACAATGTTTTAAAGTAGAAAAGAAATTTTAGATAAAAAACAGATAACTTTCCTTTTAAAAAGGAAATAATTGCCGATTTCTTTCCTTTTTAGAAGGAAACTTTCTACGTTTGCAGCCGATTGTAGGAATCGACTTTGATGGAAAAGGAATAGGCAAAATCATGGCTTAAAGCACCATGATTTTGCCTTTTTCCATTCTGACTTTTGCCACACCCATCTCGTTCAGCGCCGTGATGATTTCCTGCAGGCTTGCCCTGCGGGAGAAACGGAAGTGGATGAGCTTATCCATATTCGCCTGAGATTGGAAGACCACGGTCTTGTTGTACCAGGCTCCGATGTCGCTCATCGCCTCTGCCAGCGTAACCTGATCCATGTCGAAATCGCCTTCCAGCCAATCGGAGGCTGAAGGGGAAGCCTTAGACACCACTATCTTATCCGCCTGGAGCGTGGCGGTCTGTCCCGGTCGCATTTCCACCTCCGTATCGGCATTACTCACCTTCACCTTGCCCTGCATCAGGGTTACCTTTGGGGCATCCTTGCGATAGGCTTTCACATCGAATACGGTACCCAACACCTGCGTCTGCATCTCGCCCGCCTTTACCACGAAAGGACGATGAGGGTTCTTGGTTACCTCGAAATGGGCCTCGCCCTTCAGACGGACTTCACGGGTTTCTGCATCATCGAAAGACGCAGGATATTCGAGCGTAGAATTGGCGTTGAGCATCACCTTGGTTCCATCGCTCAGCGTTACCAATGTGGTGGTTGCAGCCGGGGTAGAAACCACGCAATAGCCATTGCTCAGGGTCTGCTCCACCTGCTTGGGAGAAGTGACCTCCGAGAAAAGTTCCATGGAGAACTCCGTAGGCTGAGAAATCTCATGGGATGAACGGAAAATAAAAAGGAATAGGCTTGCCGCTACTGCTACAGAGGCAGTAATCCAAGTCAGGATTCGGGCTTTGGAAATCTTTCTGGAAGAAGATTCTCTTTCGATTTCGTCTCCAATTTCCCTTCCGATTTCTCTTCCGTTTTCGTTTCCGATTACTTCTCCGATTTCATCCTCTATCTTTTTCTCAGACAATTCATTTTCTGCCTTCTGTAGTGGTTCCTTCTCAGAAGAAATATGCTTCTTCTCGAAAGCTTCCCAAGCCGCCAGCGTTTCCTCCCTCGAAGGCTCATCGCCCAAGGCTTCCCCGAATATCTGGGTAAGTCGGGCATCAGAAATATTTCCAGCCTCAGCATCATTCGGTTCCTGAAGTAAAGGCTGATGCAAAGGATTACAGAAAGAGTTCTTTCCCTTTCCTTGTTCCAGTTCTTGATCTTGATTCTTATTCATGACTTTTCCTCCTAATTCTCTAAGTTTGTATGCTTCATTCGCTCGCGCAAGGTGGCGAGTGCCTTGGAAATATGCTTCTTCACGGTATTGGGACTGATACCCAGCCTGTCGGCTGCCTGCTGATAGGTGAGATGCTCGAAATAGCAGAGGCGGAGTATCGTGCAGGTGGGTTCCTTCAGTTCCCTCGCAATCTGCTCTGCCTGTTGCAGCAGGCGCTCGTGCTCCTCATACCGGGTACTCATATCATACCGGGTGGCCTCTATCAGCGCCTCCACGTTGGTCTGTTCCACCTGCTGGTGCTTGAGCCAGTTGAGGCAGGCATTTCTCACCGATGCATAGAGCCAGCTCCTCCTTGTTTCCATCTGCAAGGAGGAGAATTGGTTCCACGCCTTCTCGAAAACATCTCCCACAACGTCACGGGCCTCGTTGTCGTCTCCCAAAAGGGACACGGCATAACGCACCAGTCGAGGATACATTTCCAGGAATAGCTGCTTAAAGTCGTTGTCTTTCGCTCTGTCCTGCTCCACTACCTTTATATTTGTTTTTCGTTGCATTGAATGTATATCTCACATTAATGGCAACTTGCTGATTATCTGCATATCGGGCAAACGTGCGATGCGACTGCGTGCCGTTCGCCTCGAAATAATAATATCCTGTATGCAAGAGGTCTCGCAATACAAACGTCACCTTGAGGGCATCATTCTTCATGAAATTCTTGGAAGCCCGAAACTGCATGTTGCCCATACATTTCCTCCTTCCGATTCCCATCGCCGCCCTCGTGATGATGTTGCCCGAAAGATTCAGGAACCACCGGTGGGGGAGCCTCAGATTGTTGTTCATGCTGAAGGTAAACTGAGGCTGGTAGCCAAACTCGGGGATATTGAGATAATCTACATTCTGATGATTGCAGTAGACGCTCGCCGTGAGATTAGGATACCAGATTCCAAACGAAGGTGCCACACGGATATTGGCTCCATAATAACAGGAATGAGGCACCGAAGCCATCGTTTGTAAAAGCACATTCGGATGGCTCACCTCATCATAAGGCTTGTACCAGGTCATGTACATGTCGAGCACATAATTGTAGTAAGCCATGAACGACAACCACTTGTAATTGCCCGAGAGGTTGAAGCTGTGCTGCTTCTGAGGCTTGAGATGAGGGTCGCCAGACTTGTACTCGTACTTGCTGTCGTAGTCGATGCTGCTCTGAAGCATGGAGTAGATAGGGCTGTACTTGTTCAGACGATAGGAGAAGGCAAGATTCAGATTATCCTTGCTGTAGCCGATGGATGCGAAGGGAATCCAATCCCTGTAACTGGGACTCTGTTCTGCCTGCAGCACATCCTTCTCGTAATAATCGGTCTTCTGATATTCATATCGCAAACCGCCACCATAGTTCATGCGTCCGATGCTTAGATAATACTCCAGGAATCCGGCATAAATAGACTGGCGGATGTGGTTGAAGGCATCAGCAGAAAAGCCGCTCTGGGTGAAGTCGTTGTGGCGATTGGTAAACATCTCTTCCGTTCCGAATGAAAGCTTTCCCTTCCACAAAGGCCCCGACACAACCAGCTTGGCAGCATAGAGATTACTCCTCACCTTGCTTTCTGATTCCGCATCCTGCTTGCCGTCGTTAATCGCCGTCTGGGTACTCTGGCTCACCTTATTATAGAAGTCGCCATTGAAGTTGATATTCCACTTGCCGAAATCGCCATTATAATAGGCGTTCACGCTATGCGACCAATGGGGCTTGCTCTTCGAAAACAGATCTACACCCATGCTTTCCGTCAGTTTGCCATCCTCCCACACATCGGTTTCTCCCCAGCTGTGGGAGTAGTTGTTTCCTATCCTATTGGTTGTTTCATAACGCATACCCAGCGATTGCTGCTCGGAAATCTCATAGTTGAAACCCGTGTTCAGGATAATTTCTCCACCGAGGGTATTCGTGGTTCTGCGGCTGTTGAATTCCCACTCTCCGGTGGTATGAAGCTGGGTTTCGGAATGAGTGGAGGTGTGTGAACGCTCTATTCCCGCTCCCACTTCGCCAAAGATATCGAGTCCGCCCGTACGATAGTTCAATTGCACATCCTCATAACCATGAGGCGAATAACGGCCCTGGAAATATTCTGAATAAAGACTTCCGCTCAAACCCTGTCCGCGCTTGCGAACAGCACGCAGACGGATTACGGCATTGGTCTTGGAACTATACTGCACTCCGGGAACGGTAACGATTTCAGCTTTCAGAATATCCTTGGCGCTCAATCGCTTGAGTTCATTCAGATTCACCAGTTTCCTGCCGTTGAGATAAATCTCGGGCGCTCCACGACCGATAATCTCCCAACTGCCTGCTTCGCCCGAAACGAAGGGCAACTGGCTGATCATATCTTCGGCAGAGCCCAGTTCGCCTAGGATGGTACCGGATACCAGGGTGGTGAAGGCGCCGTCCTTATACACCACATTGGGACGGGTACTCTTGATGGTTACCGCCTTCAGCTGCTGGGTGTCGGGATGCAGACCGATGTGCATGGTAGGCTTGCAGGCCAAGGTCTGCGACTTATAGCCCACAAAAGAAACCTTCAGCATCACATCCTTATCGGCATAAGGAAGCACGAAGCTTCCATCCTCAGCCGTTACGCAACCGGCAACATAAGCCTTGCTGACGGAGGAAATCAACACCACGTTGGCAAAAGGCAGAGGCTTCTGATGCTCATCCACCACCCTGCCCTTAATCTGTTCCACCCGGGTGGTCTTGCCCGTGTATTGAACGGCAAAATAGGTGTTGTGTTCTACGAAGGAGAAAGGTTTTCCCTGCAGTACTATCTCCAGGGCTTCCTTCTGTCGCTTAGCCTGGATATTGGCGGTAACGCGATATTGGTCGGTAGCCTGATAGGCAAAGAGGATATTCTTCTCGCCCGCCTTTTCAATCTTCTTCAACACG
The DNA here is from genome assembly GCA_934196725.1 of uncultured Prevotella sp. Classification (GTDB taxonomy): domain Bacteria; phylum Bacteroidota; class Bacteroidia; order Bacteroidales; family Bacteroidaceae; genus Prevotella. Next base: position 59,718 of record CAKPWR010000005.1, on the reverse strand, counting down.
GAAGTAAGCGTTTCGTTATGCACCTGAAAGGTCACACCTCTGCTTTGAGCAAATAGGGAAATGCTCAAGACAAGACACAGTATAAGGGAAGTCGTTCTTTTCATCATTTTTCTTGTTTTTATGATTCTACTTTGTTCATAATACAACATCCCCCTGGAATCGGGTACGCCTATTTTCAAAATAATGTTGCAAAAGTACAAAAATAATTGGAGAGAAAGGAAAGTTTTTTCCTTTTAAAAAGAAATAATTACCTATTTCTTTCCTTTTTAGAAGGAAAAATAGTATCTTTGCAACCGAAAGTCCCTTGAAAAAGTGGCAGAACAGAACAAAAAGTCCCTTGAAAAACGTGCAAGGTTTCAAGAAAAGTCCCTTGAAAAACGTGTGCAGCATCAAGAGCCGTACATCATAAATCATTATAAAACAGATGTTTAAACGAAAAATCGAGAAATATCTCAAAGAATGGAAGAGTGATGAGCACAAAATGCCTCTCATCATCAAAGGATGTCGCCAATGCGGAAAGACATTCTCGGTACTCGATTTTGCCCATAAGAATTATGAGCATGTTGTGTATCTAGACTTTTTCCAGCACCCAGAATACAAGTCGGTATTTGATGGTGGTCTGGACATCGATCTTCTCTGCATGACACTTTCTACCTTAATACCTGATGTCAATTTCGTATCGGGCAAGACCTGTATCATCTTTGACGAGATACAGGAATGCCCACGTGCCCGCACAGCCTTGAAATTCTTCAAGACTGATGGCAGATACGACGTCATCGGTACGGGTTCCCTGCTGGGAGTCAGCGGTTACCATACCAATGCTTCGTCAGAGGCTCCAATTCCTGTAGGTTACGAAACTATCATAGACATGTATCCAATGGATTTTGAGGAATGGCTCTGGGCAAATGGCATTAAGGAAATGACCATCGACTACCTGTATCGCTGCCTGGAAGAAAAGACTCCAGTACAAGAAGCCATCCACGAAAGAATGCGCCAACTGCTGCTGCAATATTGCATTGTTGGCGGAATGCCAAGAGCCGTGAGCGTATTTATGGAAACTCATAATATGCAAAACGTGCTACGGATGCAGCAAGCCATCATCGAAGAATATAAAGTAGATATGCTGAAATATGCTCCACAAGCAGACAAGTCGAGAATCAGAGAATGCTTCGAGTCAATTCCACGTCAACTGAGTAAGGAAAACAAGAAATTCGCATACGCCACGGTACGCCCCAACGGAAGAGGACGTGACTATCAGGGCAGTTTGCAATGGATAGAAGATGCAGGCATTATCCGCCGTTGCTACAACCTGTCAGCGCCCGAGCTCCCGCTTGATGGCAACTCCATCCCCGACCAGTTTAAGGTTTACATGGCAGATACGGGGCTTTTCATCAGTATGCTTGAACCAGGAACAGCAGCTGACATTCTGCAAGGCAATCTCTATGGATACAAGGGAGCCATCTTTGAAAATCTAGTGGCCGACATCTTTGGCAAGATGAATCGTAAGCTCTATTATTTCCGCAAGGATTCGGGTTTGGAAATCGACTTTGTTACAAGATACGAAGGCGAATGCACATTGGTAGAAGTAAAGGCGAGCAACGGAAACATCAAAAGTGCCAAGACCATCCTTTCGAATCCCGAAAAGTATCACGTATCTCAAGCCATCAAACTGGGAGATGTAAATGTGGGTACAGCCCCACAAACTCTCATTCTTCCCCTCTACATGGCTTTTCTGCTGGAAAACAGATAATTTTCGTTAAAATATCGAAATTCAAAGAATAATCACAGCTGAAAAGAAGAACTTTGCATTATCTTTGCAAATGAAAATACAGAAGACTGTAGATAAATGCAGAGGATAACGCATAAGAGAATCAGGATTTCCTGGCTGCTGCTATTGGTTTACCTGCCGATGCTGCTTGCCGTTACGTTTCACCATCATGGTGAAGCGCAGGGAACTCATGCTGATTTCTATTGTGCCGATTGTGCCCATCATGTTCATCACGACGGGCATCTGATAGCCCTGCAGAATACCATGCACGACTGTGTGCTTTGCCAATTGCAAAGCACTCCTTATCTGGCTCCATCCCTCGTGGTTTGGGTAGCCATCGCCGTGCACCATCTCTCCCCTCGCCATGCCTTCTGCTCTCCTTGCTTGTGCAGGGCGAAGGGGGTAAAATCTACCCGTGCCCCACCTTATTATCTGTTTTTATAAATAATTGAATATTAACAGAATAAGGTAATAAATAACATAATGAGAACAATATTGAATTCAATATTGCTGATGAGCCTGTGCTCGTCGGCGACAGCCCCTGCTATGGCTATAAACGAAGCAAATCATGATAAGGAGGAAACGAATATTCGGGAAAATGAAGCAGGTATTCATGAAGAAGAAACTAACATTCATGAAGAGGAAGCAAGCGATTCTACCAGACACCAGCCGCTGACGGAATCGAGCGTCAAACTGAACGAAGTGGTGGTAACAGGCTTGACGGGCAGCCAGAAGCTGAAGCAATCGCCGGCACCTATCTCCTTTGTCTCTGCCCGCCAGCTCGAAATGCAGCCTTCTACCAACATCATCGACGCCATCGCCCACCAGCCAGGCGTTTCGCAGATTACCACGGGAAGCGGAATCTCAAAGCCCGTAATCCGGGGCTTGGGCTATAACCGCGTGGTTGTGGTGAACGATGGTATCCGACAGGAAGGTCAGCAATGGGGCGATGAACACGGAATAGAAATCGACCCCGCTTCGGTTCATTCCGTAGAGATTCTGAAAGGTCCGGCAAGCCTCATGTATGGCTCGGATGCGATGGCAGGCGTACTTATCTTCCACTCCGCTCCTACCCTTGCCAAGGGCGACATGAGAGCAAATTTCTCTACGGGTTATCAAACCAACAACGGACTTTTTGACTATTCGCTCAACTTTGCCGGCAACCAGGGCGGATTCGTCTGGAACACCCGCTACAGCGGAAAGATGGCGCATGCCTACAAGAATAAATACGATGGTTATGTATTCGGTTCATCACTCAGAGAGCAGGCATTCTCGCAGCTTCTAGGCTGGAACTACCGCCAGGGGCATTCGCATCTCACACTCGATTATTATCATCTCACTCCGGGCATCGTAGAGGGAGAAAGAGATGAGAAAACGGGCGAACTGGAAATTCCGGAAGGCTACGATGCCAAGAGTTACGGCAAGCCGATGCCTTATCAGCAGATTCATCATTACAAGGCTGTGCTCGACAATTCCTGGTTCCTGGGCGACGGCAATCTGAAACTCCTTCTGGGTTATCAGCAGAACCGCCGTCAGGAGTTTGAGGAGGAAGAGAATCCGAAGGAATGCGGACTCGACTTCATGCTCCATACCGTGAATTACGACCTGCATTATCTCTCGCCGGAAATGAATGGCTGGAAGTTTTCTACGGGCATCAACGGCATGTGGCAGCAGTCGATTAATAAAGGTTCTGAATTTCTGATTCCAGCCTATCATCTCTTCGATTATGGTGTATTTGCCACGGTGAGCAAGGAGATAGGCAAACTGAACCTGAGCGGCGGAATCAGATACGATCATCGCCATCTGCACAGCGAGGCTTTGAGAGAAGAGGATGATACAGATTCGCATCGTTCAGATTGGAATGGATTTGTCTTAAATGGTTCTGAATCAAATGGTTCTTTCCGTTTTCAAGCCTTTAAGCGCAGCTTTGAGGGAGTAACCGGAAGCATCGGATTGGCTTATGAAATCCTGCCCGATTTCAATCTGAAGCTGAACCTGGCAAGAGGATTCCGTGCTCCAAACATCAGCGAATTATCATCGAATGGTGTGCACGAGGGAACCCAGCGATACGAATTGGGAAATACCAGTCTGAAGCCGGAAAACAGCTGGCAATTCGACCTTGGTCTGGATTATTCTTCGCCTATCATTTCGGCAGAGCTCTCGCTGTTTGCCAATCGCATCAACCATTACATCTATAGCGAGAAGTTGGCAGATGAGAACGATCAGCCTGTCCTCATCGACGACACGCCAGCCTATCAGTTTACTTCGGGCGACGCCCGCATTCTGGGTGGTGAGGCGAGCATCGACATCCATCCTGTGGAGCGTCTGCATTTCGGCAACACCTTCTCCTATGTCAACTCGGTTCAGTTGCATCAGCCATCCGAATCAAAGTATCTGCCATTCACCCCTGCCCCTCGCTGGGTTTCGGATGTAAGGTATGAGTTTGTCTGCGACGGCAAGATTTTCGACCATCTCTTCGTAAAGCTGCAGATGGATTGCAATCTCCGCCAGAACCATTATTTCGCAGCCAACGAGACGGAGACCGCTACGCCATCGTACACCTTATTAAATATGTATGCCGGTACCGACGTGAAGCTCCATGGCAAGCGCCTTCTCTCGCTCTATCTTTCGGGCGAGAACCTTACCAACCGTGCTTACCAGAACCACCTGAGCCGTCTAAAGTATCTTGACGTAAACCAGGTTACAGGCAGAAGAGGCGTTTACAATATGGGCCGCAACTTCAGCATAAAGGTAGTGGTTCCTATAGAGTTGTAATTCTTCTTTTAGAATAAGCAATTCTGCATCAGAAATCAGAATTTAGAATAAATAAGTGCCGATAAGGGTGCCAAAAGCTACCAGAAAAGTAACTTTTGGCGCCACTATCGGCATTTTTTCGTCTAATTATTAGACAATCATTACCACTTTTCTATGATATTTCGTAACTTTGCACCATGATTAAGAAACAAGGAACGATATTGATTGTTGATGACAACCGCAACATTCTTACTACGGTAAGGATGCTGCTGGAACCCATATTCGATGGCATCATCACCATCGCCAACCCTAACTCCATCCCAGCCAAGCTGAGAGAGGAGCATCCCGACGTGGTGCTGCTCGACATGAACTTCTCCAGCGGAATCAATTCGGGAAACGAGGGACTGTACTGGCTCAGGGAAATCAAGAGCCTCAGCCCGAAAACCGAGGTGGTGCTCTTTACCGCCTATGCCGACATCCAACTTGCCGTAACAGGCATCAAGGAAGGTGCCGCCGACTTCATCGTGAAGCCTTTTGAAAACGAGAAGATGATCCGTACGCTGGTAGAGGCTAGGGATAAGAACAAGGCTGTGGATAACGTTATTAACAGAAATGGTGGAAAACCAGGTGGAAAAGATACGCAAAGCGCTATGTATTGGGGAGATAGCGAAGTTATGAACAATTTGAGAAATATTGTGGAAAAAGTTGCCGCAACCGATGCAAATATCCTCATTACAGGCGAAAACGGAACGGGTAAAGAGGTGTTAGCCAACGAGATACATCGTTTATCCACAAGATGTGGAAAGAAAATGCTGCCTGTGGATATGGGAGCCATTACGGAAACCCTTTTCGAGAGCGAGCTCTTCGGTCATGTGAAGGGTGCCTTTACCGATGCCAAGGTGGATAAACCGGGCAAGTTTGAGCTTGCCGACGGCAGTACCATCTTCCTGGATGAGATAGGAAACCTATCCTATGGTCTTCAGGCAAAACTCCTTACCGCCCTGCAACGCAGAAGCATCGTAAGAGTGGGCGGAAGTACGCAGATTCCCATCAACGTGCGACTGGTTTGCGCCACCAACCGCAACCTGCAGCAGATGGTAAACGATGGCGAATTCAGAGAGGATCTGCTCTATCGCATCAACACCATCCATCTGGAATTGCCTGCCCTGAGACAGAGAAAATCAGACATCGTTCCGCTGGCAGAAAGATTCCTCCGTCAATATGGCGATTTATATAATAAGGTGAATCTCCGTCTTTCGGAAGAGGCTGAGAAAAAACTTACCAGTTTGCCATGGTACGGAAACATCCGTGAACTTCAGCACGCCATCGAGAAAGCCGTGATTCTATCTGATGGCGGAATGATTTCTGCCGAAGATATTGACGGCGGAAACCAGCAGAAAAGAGAGAAGCCCCTGGAAGAGGTTCAGACGCTCGACGAGATGGAGAGCCGAATGATAGAGAAAACCATCAGGGAATGTGAGGGAAACCTGTCGGTGGTTGCCGCAAGACTGGGCATTTCCCGCCAGACGCTTTATAATAAGATTAAGCGATATGGATTATAAACTAATTATAATTATCGTGCTTTTGCTAGTGGCTATAGTGGGTTACATTCGCCTCTACCGCCACTATCGCCGGAACATCAAGAAGGTAACCTTCCTTTTTGATGCGATAGATAATGGGGATTTCTCCTTCAACTTTCCTACGGAGAAGGGGTTTAAGGAAGATAAGATTCTGCACAAATCACTCAACCGCATCAAGCTCTTCCTGCAACATACGAGAGAGGAGCAGATGGATCGGGAGAAATATTACGAGCAGATTCTGAATGCGGTGGATACGGGCATCCTGGTGGTGGATAGTCACGACAACATCCTGCAGCACAACCAGGCAGCCCTCCGGTTGCTCGATACGGATGTGCTTACCCACATGAACCAGGTAAAAGAGAAACTGAAGGATGAACACCTGGCAAAGCATGAGACGCAAGCCATGCTGAAAGACAAGCACGTGCGCATCATCGCCCTGAGCGACGTGAGCCACGAGCTGAGCAATCAGGAAGTGGATTCTTGGATCAAGCTGATTCGTGTGCTGACCCATGAAATCATGAATACCATCACGCCGGTTACTTCGCTGAGCGAGACTCTGCTTACCCGGGTTACAGAGGATAAAGACCTGAAGCAAGGCTTGGAAACCATCCATAAAACGGGAACCGAACTGTTGGCTTTCGTCAACAACTATCGCCGTTTCACCCATGTTCCCCAGCCTCAGCCTGCTCTCTTCTATGTAGAGCCATTTCTGGAAAGAATGGCGTTGCTCTGCAACCACGAAGTAGAGATAGAAGTTTCTCCCAAGGATTTGCTGGTTTATGCCGATGAGAGCCTCCTCTCTCACGTGGTAACGAATCTTCTGAAGAATGCCGTAGAAGCTTTCAGGGAAAAGGAAAGAGAAGACAAGCAGGAATGCCGCTCCGCAGATTTGCAATCCGCGGCAAGCAAGAAGGCATTTATCCGTCTCCAAGCCTACGCCAATGCCCAGGAATCCATCATCATCGACGTGAGCAACAACGCCGGTCTCATCCCCGAAGATGTAGCCTCCCACATTTTCATCCCGTTCTTCACCACGAAGCCGGAAGGAAGCGGAATCGGTCTCTCCCTCTCCCGCCAGATCATGCGAGTAAGCGGCGGCAGCCTCTCGCTCCATCAGGACAAGGCACAGGGAATCACCACCTTCCGCATTATCATCCCATAGCATAAGCACATTTTTGAGAGAAAAGTTTGGTGCTTATCCATAAAAATCGTATCTTTGTCCCCACAAATACAGAAGATTATGGCATTCGAAAAGGAAATCAAGGAATACGAGGATTTGAGACGCAAATATCAAACCCTTATCATCAATAAAATGGATAGAGAAGAGTACATCAAATATAATGAAGTACTCTTCTCTACCCATTCGTGCGCCATTGAAGGCAACTCATTCTCCGTAGATGATACCCGGGAACTGAAGGAGAAAGGTCTGGGGATGATTCCTGCCGGAAAGACGCTCTTCGAGGCTTTCGAAATGCTTGACCACTTCGAAGCCTTCGAATACATGATGCAAAACACGCAGCATCCACTCGACGAGAATCTTCTGAAAGAAATCAACAGGCGGGTTACCAGCCACACGCTTTCCTACCGTTCTCCAGAAGCCATTCCGGGCGAATACACCACCACGGACATGGCTGCAGGCGACACGGTATTTGGCAACCACGAAGAACTCATCGCCAGAGTTCCAAAGCTGTTGGAATCTACCGAAAAAGCCATCGTTTCGGCAGCCGTTCATCCCATGATTCTTGCCGCCCGCTTCCATGGCTTCTACGAATATCTCCATCCTTTCCGTGATGGGAATGGAAGAACAGGACGACTCATCAGCAACTACATTCTCCTAAGATTGAATCATCCTCTCCTCATCATCCCATCCGAAGCCCGCCAGGAATACATTTCTGCCCTCCGTATGATTCGTACGGAAGCTACAGACGAGCACCTCATCCGCTTCTTCTTCAAGATGGCAATACAGAGGATGGAAGAAGAGCTGAAGCAGAAAGAGGCTAACACCAAGCGATTTATGACTTTTCTCTTCTAACAAAGCATAGGGCGCCCCCTCAAAAGAAACAGAAGCACTAAAGCTGATTGCCCTCCGCCTCCACAATCTGTCCATCAAACAACCGGATGGTGCGATGGGCTATCTTGGCATCATGCTCATTATGCGTTACCATGACGATGGTGGTGCTCTGGCAATCCAGAAGACCAGCATAGCCTTTGGTGTCGCGAAAGCAAAAATAGATCAGGAACCTGGTTCTATAATAAAGAAGTACCTCTTCACCCGAAAGTGAGGCATCATTTTATACCCAAAAAGTTTGGTACTTTCATTTTTTTACCGTATCTTTGCCATCATAAAAGACTAAACTTATGTCAACAGACAATAAGACCATATTAAAGATAAAAGATATAGCAAAGTGAGTCTGAAAAATTCATGTACTTTTTATAGCTTAGGACACTATAAAGTTACTGAATTTCAGAGATTCGACCAATTTATCCAGTTACACATTATTGACACAAAACATTTATTTTCAGAGAGTTAGATATAGTTTAAATTACAAATTAATAGCGTATTGAAAAGTAATATGAAAAGATTTCTACATTTCCTAACAATGGCAATGGTGGCCATTCCAGCCCTGGCGCAGCAACTTACGCCAGAAGAAGCAATGATGCGCGTAAAGAAAATGAGCGGCACAATGCAGGCTAAAGCAACTAAAAGCCATACACGCAAGTTGGTTTACACCATGAAGGCAGCAGCAAATGGCATGACTTCAGCCCCTGAAAGCAATGACAATCTCTTTTATGTCTTCAGTGATAACAAGAGTTTCGTCATAGCAGGAGCCGACGAAAAGTTGCCGGCGCTCATAGCTTACGGCAATTCTTCTGCCTTTTCTGCAGACAGTATCCCTGACAATCTCCGCTATTGGCTTGATGATTACCAAGTGAAAATGTCGGCAGCGCTGGCTAAAGGCGTCACCATCACATCATCTACAGCAATGGGAACCCCAGTGGTAAAGCCACTCGTAACCGCTAAATGGGCACAAGGTAAGCCTTTCAATAATGACTGCAACGACACAGGAAAGCCCTCAGTAACAGGATGTGCCGCCACTGCAATGGCGCAGATAATGTATTATCACAAATGGCCAATACAGGGAACGGGAAGCAATTCCTATTCTTACGATTTCAGTTCAGTCGGCACCATCACTCCATCCGTTGATTTCTCCACTCATACCTACAATTGGAGCAATATGCAGGATGCCTACGGAGTGTATGTGGATGAGGAAAGCGGAAAGACCATGAAAGCTTCCTACACAGATGCCCAGGCTGCTGACATAGCATGTCTGCTCCATGACTGCGGTGTGTCGGTAAATATGAAGTACAGAGGCAATGCCAGTTCTGCCGTTTCCGGTAAGGAGGCCTACGCTCTGACAACCTATTTCGGCTATGATCCGGGAATAACTTATCTGCTTAGGAAGTCCTTTAACGATGAAGAATGGACACAGATGATACGCGCTGAGCTTGATGCCAAGCGCCCTGTGATTTATGGTGGTGTGAATAAGAACAAGAAAGGTCATGGCTTTATCTGCGACGGTTACGACGATGCAGGTTATTATCACATAAACTGGGGATGGCAAGGCAAGGCAAACGGCTATTATCTTATGGTGGGAACCAATGCACTCAATCCAAACTCCTCTGGTATAGAGAACGTTGGCTATACCGAAAGCAATGATATGATTATCGGAATACAGAAGGCGCAGGCTGGAAGTTCGTACAATTATTTCATGTACTGCACGAAACCTTTCACAGTAGATGAAAGCGAAATCCCGTCTAATACTTCGATTAAGATAAATGGAGGTTTCTTTAATGGCAGCATAGTAGAGACTAACCTCGAACTGGGAATGCGCTTCAAGCACACCACAGCCGACTATTCTTTGGATGTATATAAGTTTTCTGCAAAACTTAAGACCGGTCGTGGTTACAATTCTTACAGTTGTCCAACAAGTAATCTGCGCTACAACGGTGAGTATGAGGTATACCCTATCTATCGTGTCAAAGGGACAACGGAATGGAAAGTGATGCTCTACAATAAGTCTTGGGCTATCCCTACCATCACTTTCTCAGATGGTGAAGAGCCTCCTGTGGTCAATCCTTCAGAGCCTGGGAAGAAATATTTCACCGTTTCCGTCACCTCTTCATCCGCAGAAGAAGGCACAGTTACCGTGGAAGGTGTTAAGGATGGCATGGCAGCAGAAGGCTCTGACATCATTATCACTGCGGTACCAAATGAGGGTTACGATTTTGTGAAGTGGTCTGATGGCAACAATGAAAATCCTCGCATCATCAATGTGAAGGAAAATATCAATCTTATAGCTGAGTATTCTGCCAATGAACACAACCATATATTTAGTGTATATGATGATGAAAACCAGGCTATCAGTGCTTCATCGCCTGGCATTAAGATATATGATGCTTTCGGAATACGCCTCAAAAAGCTCCAGAAAGGCTTGAATATCCTCGTCTATCCTGACGGTACCGTCCGAAAATTGAGGATGTAAGGCTTGTCGTTTTTTTTATAAAATATCAATATAATAATACTCGGCTATTCGGCCTTAAGCTGATAACCGAGTATTATTTTTTTTAACGAACTATTGCTATTATACTTAGTCAAATAATTACTGATTGCCCTCTGCCTCCACAATCTGTCCATCAAACAGGCGGATGGTGCGATGGGCTATCTTGGCATCATGCTCATTATGCGTCACCATGACGATGGTGGTGCCCTCGTGGTTCAGCTCGGTAAGCAGATGCATCACCTCGGCTCCATTCTTGGAATCGAGGTTACCCGTAGGCTCATCGGCAAGGATGAGCTTGGGACCGAAGACCACGGCACGGGCGATGGCTACTCGCTGCTGCTGACCACCTGACAGCTGATGAGGGAAGTGCTTGGCACGATGGCTGATGGCCATTCGCTTCATGATAGCCTGCACCTTTGCCTTGCGCTCCGCCTTCGGAATATTAAGGTAGGTAAGAGGAAGTTCGATGTTCTCCTCTACATTCAATTCATCTATCAGGTTGAAGCTCTGGAACACAAATCCGATTTCTCCCTTTCTCACATCCGTGCGCTCCTTCTCCTTCAGGTTTGCCACCTCGTGATTACCCAGGAAATATTTTCCAGAAGTTGGGTTGTCGAGCAAACCGAGAATGTTGAGCAAGGTGGATTTGCCGCAACCGGATGGTCCCATAATGGCAACAAACTCGCCGTCTTCTACTGTGAAAGATACGTTATTTAAAGCAATCGTCTCCACATCTTCTGTGCGGAAAGACTTGCAAAGATTCTCTACTTTTATCATTTTATTTAATGTTGAATGTTGAATGTTGAATTTGGGCATACGCCCTTAAATCTGTGTCATCTAAATCTGCGGGAGACTTATTCATCCTTGAGATACTTCACAGGATTACTATTAGCCACCTTGTAGCAGTTGATGATGACGGAAAGCCCGATGATGACGAGCAGGATGATGGTAACGCCGATAAACATCAAAGGCGTCATCGTAATCTTCTCGCTGAACGACATGAGCCATTGTCTGGCTATCAGCCAAGCCCCCAGGTCGCCCACGATGATGCAAGGCAAGGCTATCTTCATGATGTTTTTCAGGAAGATGCGAAGAATATCCTTCACCTTCGCTCCGTTCACTTTTCTGATTGCAATCTCCTTGCGGCGGCGGTTCACCTCATCACTCGTATAACCCACCAATCCGAAGAGGGCGATAATCATCGTTACGATGCCGGCTACCAGGATTCCGTTGCGGAAATTGAGCTGGGAAGCATACTGGTTAGCCAATTCAGAAGCATAACTCTTCACGATGACCTTATTGTTCGGATACATCGCCTGCACCTTCGATTGCAACTCCGACAACGATTCGTCCCTTAATTCATTAAACTTAACCAACATGTAGTAAGCCGTCTTGGCAGAATAGAAATACAAGTCAGGAAATCCATTCATTCCATCACCACCGGTTTCCGCAGCACCCCAGCGAATATTCCTGCTCACGCCACAAATGGTAAAGATATTCTCATCATGTCCTGTACAGGTAATTTGCTTGCCAACTACGCCATCCTTCCAATGCCACGTTTTGATGAGTTTCTCAGCACCTCGTTCATCAATAATAACCTGTCGGCAACTGTCATTTCTTTCCGTAAAGAAAGAGCCCTGAACGATAGGAATATTCATCATCTTGAAGAAATTATCGTCCACTCCCGACATCTCCATGATATTAAAGGTATTCTTCTCGTCGCCAGGTACTCCAACCATATTTCCACTACGATCATACCCATCGAGCGGAACATTAAAAGTCGAACTGCAATCCTTGACATTCGGCATTCGCCTGATTTCTGCCAGACATTGGTTACGCTGGTCTCTATTGCTGGCATCTATCGAAACAATAGCCACATGATCGTAATCATACCCAGGATTGATCCCCAACATCAGCTGGTATTGACCATTCACGATGTAAAGCAAACTAAACAGCAAACCAGAAATAACGAACTGGATACCCAGCAAACCAAGTTTCCAAAGGTTGCGATTCTCATTATAGCCACGGAAAGCGATGGCTACAGGAATCTTGTTGTAAAGCCAACCTGGCAGCAAGCCGCCAACCAGCAGTACCAGTATACAGATAGCCACCAATATCCAACTGCCACGATTAAGCACCAACGTACTTACCGGAGCAGAAAGGAAGTTTTCGATGGTTCCCTTGCAAAGGAACACAAGAACAGCCGCAAGAACAACCGCCAGCCCCACATGCACCAAAGCTTCAGAAAAAATGATGGCATGAATGTTTTTAGGTTCTGCACCATAGCACTTGCGGACAGCCATTTCGCGAGAACGACCCACGAGATTTCCAACGATGATAAGCAGATAGTTCATCACAGAAGTGAAGAGAAGAACAAAAGCGATAATTCCCATAATCCATCCCATCTTCTTGATGTAAGGGTCTTGGGTGTAAACATCGCTCAATACCGTGAAATCATAGTTCAGTTCTAATCCCATATTCTTCATCTCCTTCAAAGGGAAATGATCCTCTCGCATCTTATTCACGTAAGGCTTGAGTTCTTTTGCCTCATGCCCCTTTGCCAACCGAATGTAAGATCTATAGCTATCATTTCCCACCCATTGGTCTCTTCCATCGTAGGAATATACGTATGGCACACTACACCTCGACAGAATCATCTGCGTACCATGAAAGGAAGAACCCCAGGGAAACGCTTCGAAAACACCATAGATGGTAAAAGTGGTTCCCGGATAATTAGAAAGCGTGAAATGCTTACCTACAACATTACCGCCTATCTTTGCTGCCGTTTCTGAATCGATGAGACAGGACAAAGGTTGGGATAAAATCTGTTTAGCCTTGCCTATCAATATCTTCTGTGGAAAGACATCAAAGAAACAACTGTCTGCCATCCTGATATTGGCAGAAACGATGTTCTGGTCTTCCATCTTGCATTGGGCACCATCATAAAAATAGAGAGTACTGGTAGCAGCTTCCACCATAGGCGCATATTGCTTTACACCTTGGGCGGTGGCTCCTGAAGTATTGGTAAACTCCATGGTTTCACCATGGTTAGTACCCACTTCCGAAATCAGATACGTCCTTTCCCATCCTGGGAAGTACGTATCGTAAGTCTGCTCGAAATAAATCTCGGCAATAATTACCGAACTGATTGCCAATCCGAGCGCCAGACACAAGATCTTCACGAAATTGTGCTGGCCCCTTCGAGGCAGATTCTTGAATGCGTTAATAATATGATTCACCATAATTTAATGTATAATGTATAATTTACAATGAATAATGAAAAGCTCTCATACAAGGGCGCATGCCTCATTATTAATTGTTCATTATTAATTATTAATTATCAATTGTTCATTATCCTTATAGGCCTCATAGCCGCTAACGATAACCTGCTCACCCGGCTCCAAGCCTTCAATCACCTCATAATACTGAGGATTCTGGCGACCGATGGTAATCTTTCGGCGATAAGCTTTCTTGCCACTCTTGTCTAAAACAAAAATCCATTGACCGCCCGTTACACTATAAAACGTGCCTTTAGGGATAATTATTGCCTGCTTCGACTGACCGAGCTGCAAATCTACATAATAAGTCTGACCGGTTCGGATGTTGCCAGGACGAACGCCTTTGAAGATGAAGTCGATGCGGAATCTGCCGTCTCTTACCTCGGGATAAACCTTGCGAACCTGCAGGAGATAATGCTTGCCGTTCTGGTCGAAAGTGGCAGTAAGTCCCGGTTTTACCCGGTCGATGTAATGCTCATCCACCTGCGCCTGCACCTTGAAATCGCTGAGGTCGTTGATGACTCCAATCTTCTGTCCTGCCTGAATGCTCTGTCCCAACTCCACATCGAGCAAACCGATTTCGCCCGAAATGGTGCTGCGGATGTTCAGCTTCTCCTTGCGCTGGCGAACCAGCTGCACATTCTTCTGCATGGCTTCCAGATTATCGCCCATCTGATCCATCTGCGAACGGCGGAGTTGCGCATCCTTCTTCAATCGCTTGCTGATGAGCGCATGCTTCTTGACGGCAAGGTCGTAATCTTCCTTAGCCTTCAGATACTCCTCGCGCGAATTGAGTTCTTCCTTGTGCAACGCCTCCTGATGCTGATAGGAACGGCGCTTGGTAATGACATCCTGCGAAAGCGACAGTTCCTCGTTGCTATTGTTCAGACGGTCCTGCTCCATCGAAATCTGGGTGTTGCGAAGCATGTCCTGCTTTTCGGCAAGTTCGCTTTCGGCATTCAGAATCTCCAGGTCGAGATTCGAATTGCTCAATTTCACGATCACATCGCCCTTGTTCACGTGGGCACCTTCATCCACCACTTTCTCCAGAACAATTCCTCCTTCCTCGGAACTGATCTGCACCACGGAGATAGGAACCACCTGTCCATCCACCGAAACATAATCGTTGAACTGCGCCTTCTCTACGGTTCCGATGCTCAATCCCTTCCTGTCCACCTTCAGGGTGGAAGAGAAATTGCTCAATCCCAACCAAATGAGGACTGCGATCAAAACCGCTCCTCCGCCAATCCATGCCCAATACTTACGAGGCACGAGATATTTTTTCTTTTCTATTTTTATATCCATAATTTAAGTGAAGAATGAAGAACGAAAAGTGAAGAATTCACTTGCATTCTCCAGGTTTATTTAATTAAATTTTCTCCCTGATAATAATCTACCAGTCTCTGTTTGATGATGAGCAGCATCTGCATCTGGAGTTCCTTGATTCTGCTTTCCAGAAGCGTCTGGGCTGCGGTATGAAGGTCGAAGGTGGAAAGCATTCCTTCCTCAAACTTCCGGCTCGACATGTGATAGGCGAGCGAATCGGAGGCCACCTTCTTCTGCATCTGATGCAACTCCTTGGCGTAACCCTCTGCATCCATTACCGCCTGGGCTATCTGGTCGTGAAGCTTGCGACGGGTTTCCTCCAGGTTCACCTGTGCCAGTTGCCAGTCGTTGCGTGCCTTCTTCACGCTGTGCCATCGGTCGCTATTATAAATAGGTATGGAAAGGGTCAACGCGAGGTATTCGCCCTGGTTGTTGCGAAACTGCGAGGCAAACCCATCGTATTGCCCTTTCTGAGAGAGATTCTTATAATAGTTGGTAGAAATGCCGCCACCGAGAGAGAGTGATGGCAGCAATCTGCCTTTTGCTATCTTATAATCATACCGTGCCCGCTCCACTTCGTATTCTGCCGACTTCAAATCGGGAGAAATATGCAGGAAGCCCTGGTAAACGGTTTCGTAGTTTACTCCAGATTCAGGAACCTCCTCATTTTCAGCCTTTAACTTCAGATTTCGTTCCCCATCAATCTGGATTTTCTGTTCCTCATTAATCTGGATTTTCAGCTCCTTATCCACCGGAAAATTCATCGCCGATTTCAAGGCAAGCAGACTCTGTTTTGCCACATTCTCCTGATGCGTAAGATTGTATTCATCTTCTGCCACCTGCGATTCCATCTGCACCACATCCGGGCGCCCCTTCTCGCCCAGTTCATACAGTCGCTGCATCTTAGCCAGCATCCGCTTGCTTTCGTTCAGTTTCTCGCTTGCTATCTGAATACTTGCCTCAGCATAGGCAGCATCCACATATTTCTGCATCACGTCGATGGCTCTATCGTCCTGAATCTTCTGCATCGCCGTGGCTGAATAATCCCGGCTCAACTTAGCCTGCTTCAAGGCGTTGATGGTGGCAAAACCATCAAAGACATTCAGTTCGGCATAAAGCTGATAGTAATTGTTGAATGTCGTTACATTATTATAAGTATTGGTTTCCGGGTCGATGTTTCGTCCCCAGGCGTACTGTCCCTGCACGCCTCCAGAAACGGTAGGCAGGAATCCTGCCACAGCATGCTGGTAATCCTGCTTGCGCTGGCGAGCGTTAACCACCTCCCGCTTCACCTCCGTAGCGTGCTCCACGGCGTACTTCATACAGTCGTCAAGGCTCCAGCTCTGTGCCGAGGCACCAGCCGCCCAGACCAACCATCCTATCAATATTCCTATTCTTTTCATAATCTTCTTCATTTTGGCATGATTAGGACAAGAGTCGTGCCAAAACAGCACTTATCCTGATAATCAGGCCATTAAATAAAAACCCTCATTAAACAAACTGTCCAACAATTAGACACCACCGTCTAATTGTTGGACAGAAAATCGCAGATTAAAGCTGATCATTTACCGCATCCACCACTTGTCCATCAAACAGATTGATGATGCGACTGGCGTAGGTAGCATCGTGCTTGGAGTGCGTCACCATCACGATGGTGGTTCCCTCCTCGTTCAGCTCGCTGAGCAACTGCATCACCTCCATACCATTCTTGGAATCGAGGTTACCCGTAGGCTCATCGGCAAGGATGATGCTAGGCTTGCCCACCACGGCACGGGCGATGGCAACCCTCTGCTGCTGACCGCCCGAAAGCTGATGAGGATAATGCTTGGCACGATGGCTCAGCTTCACCTTTCTCAGAATTTCGAGCACACGCTCCTTGCGCTCTGCCTTCCCCACTCCGAGGTATTTCAGCTGTAAATCCACATTCTCCTCAACGGTAAGTTCGTCGATAAGGTTGAAGTTCTGAAACACGAAGCCGATGCGACCCTTGCGATAGGCGGTACGCTCACGCTCCTTCAGATGGCCCACTTCCTCGTTATTCAGCCAATACTTGCCCTCCGTAGGACTATCCAGCAAGCCCAGAATGTTCAGCAAGGTTGACTTGCCGCATCCCGAAGGACCCATGATGGCAATAAACTCGCCATCTTCTACTTCTATGTTAACGCCGTTCAGGGCGATGGTTTCCACCTCTTCCGTGCGGAATATTCTAGTTAAATTCTCTGTTCGTATCATCGTAAAAAACTTTTTATCGTTAGAAATCTTTTTAAAGTTTATGACTCATTATTCAGCCTTGATGCTGTCTATCGGATTCGACATCGCCGTACGCAGGGTGCAGCCGATAACCGAAACAAAGGCTATCAATAAAGTAAAGACGGCACCAGCCAGCAACACCCACCAAGGGAAGGAGATGCGATGGACGAAATCCATGAGATAAGTCTGCATCAGCTTCACACAGATAGGGATGGCGATGACCACAGCCACCAGCGAACTGACGAGGAATCTCCTGGCCAGTTGCCAAGCCGCATCCCCAATCGAAGCACCCATCACCTTACGCAGGGCAATCTGGCGCTTCTGCTGGTTGCCGTAATAAACCGACATTCCGAAGAGACCCAGGGCAGAAATCAGGATAGAGATGCTCATGAAGGTGATGATGAGCACCATCATATTATGCTTGTCCTTGAGGTTATTCTTCAAAGTATCATCCATATACTCCACCTCCATTTCCGTAGGAACACCTATCAGTTCCTTAGCCACCTGCTTGCAGGTATTCCTGATTGCCTGCAGCGCCTGGGCATGATCGCCACGGGTTTTCACCAGAACAGTCCATCCACCTTGCTGCGGGGTGAGGACTCCAATGGCATTATGCTCCGTTTTCTCATTCTCTCTCAGCGCATCTCCACTATGATAATCGGCAATCACGCCACAAACCTCGTATTCATGCTTTCCATCCTTCATTCTCATTCCGAACCAAGGCTTGTGGGCAGAAACGCCATAGGCCCGCTTCGCATCTTCCGTTACCCAAATCTTGCCATAGGCTGGTTCACAATACTGCTCAATCACCCTGATTCCTAACATCTTCATCGCCGTGGAATCTGCCAAGAACATACGGAGCATTCCTATCAGTTTTTCGTTGTCATCATGCACGCCGTTTCCCCAGCTTGCAATAGGATTGGCGGTGCCGTAAGTTGCCTCTTCCACCTCAGGAAGCGCTTTCAATCGGTTCTTGAGAATAGCCATCTTCTCCGGCGAACCATCCAAGGAAGAAAAGATGGAAACAATATCCTTCGTCTGATAACCCAATGGCAAATCGGCAAGATGCTTCATCTGGAGCATCATCGTTATCGCCATGACTACCAGCGTGATACTGATGACGTTCTGGGCTACGATAAATATCTTGCTGAACCACATCTTGCTGCGCATGCGGATGGTTCCCTTCACCACATCTATCGGATTGAAACGGGAAACCACGATGGCAGGAAGGATTCCCGCAAAGATGGAAATGACGACGTAAGCCAACGGCAGGAACCACAGAAGGTCGAAGGAATGGAACAGGTCGATTTTCGTATCCAACATCGAATTGAACAACGGGATAAATGCCCAGGATATCAACAAGCCCAACAGGAAGCAGACTGCCGTGAAGAGCGCCGACTCCTTGAGATAGCGCAGCATTACGCCCCCTACCGATTCGCCCAGCAGTCTTCGGGTAGCCATCTCCTTCGCACGGTTGCCAATCTGAGCCACCGTAAGATTGATATAATTGAACAAGGCAGAAAGCAGCAGAACCAGCGCTACGACCAGAAGGATATTCACGAGAGTACGATTGCCATGCTTGAAAATATCGACATCATCCGTAAAATGAATCTGGTCCCATCTCACAAACTGGCAACCCCACATGAAGGTGACTCCATCCGATTCCTTCTTCCATCCCTTCCAGTAGTTCATGTATTTGCCAAGCAAAGTCTGTCTCACCTTTTCCGAGTCAGCATTCTTTGCCAGTCGCGCCACCGTAGTGCAGGAGCCAAACTGATCCATCGCCTGAGCCTCAGCTTCTATCAGTTTCATCGACACGAAAATATCGTATGGGTTAAGAAGGTCTTCACGGCCGAAATCCTCCATGATTCCCACCACCTTCAGTTGCAGCTTACCGCATTGGATGGTGCGGCCGATAGGATTTGCGCTGCCGAAGGCTTTCTTGGCGAACGATTCCGAAACCATCGCCTGATGAGCATCCGAAAGGAGATGATCTGGCGCACAACCACGGCATTGATAATCCATGAATTGGCAAAAGTTCGGGTCTATAGCCAGATATTTTGCCTCATAATACTGTCCATCTATCATGGCTCCCTGCGGAGCATAATATTCACCAAATCTTGTCCATCCCTTGATTTCCGGGATGGAAGGAAAGAATTCCTTGGCTGTGCCCCAGGTCATTCCGAGAAAATCGCCGGAACCTGCAACATAGAGTTCCTTCGCCAGTTTCTGATTCGTTCCCACACGATACTCTGCAGTAGCATAGGAAACGAGAATCAGCACAAAAGCCAACGCCACCGAGAGGCCCAAAGCCTCTATGGTGGCATAAAGCTTGTTGCGTGATAAGAATTTCACATAACTTTTCATCATATACTCATTTATTTTTTGTTTCACTTAAAATCTTTTTTCAATTGCCCTATACTCATTAAAAGGCAGGAGCAAATTACATCCATACGCATTAAAAGGCAGGAGCAAATTGCCCCACACGCCCTGAAAGGGCAGAAGCTCCTAGCCCAGGGCAACGCCCTGGGTGTTTATGGACGCAACCTTGCGCCCTGTAAGGGCAAAAGCTTTAAAACCTTTCCCTGCTTTCGTTAGCTGCTGCAAAGTTACGGCTTCTCCCGTTTTCTGCCAAGAATTTCACCAGCCCGAAAGGTGGATTGTATGAAATTCATACACTCTATTGTATGATTATCACACAACTGCCCCGTTTTTGTTTGTCGTTTCGGGAAAAAAGCGTACTTTTGCAAACAAAAAAAGAAAATATGAAATACGGAACCCTTCTTGTCATCGACGATAATCCGTCGATACTCACGGCGCTGAAAATCTGTCTGGGCAATACGTTCGAACGGATTCTCACCCTTTCTCGCCCAGATACAGCCCCCACGCTGCTGCAACAGGAGCAGGTAGATCTCATCCTGCTCGACATGAATTTCTCGCTTGGCGTAAACAGCGGACAGGACGGTTTACTCTGGCTCCGCACCTTCCGCCGGCTCCACGCCCACATCCCCGTGGTGCTTATCACCGCCTTTGCCGACGTGCAGCTTGCCATCAAGGGATTGAAAAGCGGAGCCGCCGATTTCGTCACCAAACCCTGGGATAATGACGAACTGATAAGAGTGCTCAAGGACGCCATCGACAACAATACGGAAGTGGCAACCTTGGAAAATTTCGAGAACGATTACATCCGGAAGGTTGTGGATAAATGCCACGGCAACATCTCGCGTGCTGCCGAAATGCTCGGAATTACCCGACAAACCCTTTATGCTAAACTGAAGAGATGACGCCTTGTAGGGGAAGTTAAAGAAGTTAAGAGAAGTTAGGGGGAAGTTAAGAGACAAATGTATTAGAGCTATTGTATTAGAACTATTTTTATGGTTATTATTAAACTTATATATTTAATAGGTGGAATCTGCCTCATCCTGGGCGGTCTCATCTATCTGTTCCTTCGCCATCAGCGAAGGCTGAAGGCGCGTGCCTTTCTGATGCGTGAGGCTGTAAGAAATGGCGATTATGCCTTCCGCCTCCCCACTTCGGGCTTGCTGCCAGGCGAAAGAGCCTTGCAGCAGGCACTCAACGACATGCAGGGCGATATTGCCCGCCTCGTTGCCCGGCACGAAGTGGAATCCTGGCAAAAGCTGACCCGTGTGCTCACTCACGAAATCATGAACGCCACAGCTCCCATCTCCAGCATCTGCCAGGCCTATCTCGGCAACCCGCAGATCAAGGGAAGCGAATACGAGGAAGGCATTCAGGCGATTCACGACACCAGCAAGTCGCTCACCAACTTTGTAGATAGTTACCGCAAGCTCACCCAGCTTCAGGCTCCCGTCGTAGAACCCCTCCCGCTTGCCTCTTTCCTGGAAAGCATCAGGACGCTCTATCCCGACCTCATCTGGCACATTTCCCTCCCCAAGGATGCCACGCTGGAAGCCGACCGCAACATGCTGCGACAGGTATTCATCAATCTTACCAAGAATGCCATCGAAGCCCATGCCACCGACATCGATGTCCGCATGAGCCAAAACAGCCACCCTATCCTGCTGTTCAGTAACAACGGAGACCCCATCCCTGCCGATGTAGCACGGGAAATCTTCATCCCATTCTTCACCACCAAATCATCCGGCACGGGCATCGGACTATCCCTCTCCCGACAGATGCTGATGATGCAGAACATCGAACTGGGACTTGCCGATACTTCCATCTCCGGCTACCATGTTACATTCTATCTGGAAAAACAAGACAACGGCTAACACTCCTGCCGTTCACATTTCAAATACATGAAAATTTAAAACTTTTCAATATTCTCCGAAAGAAAATGACAAAAAAACTTGGTTTTTCCGAAAAAAAACATTACCTTTGTCACCATCAAATAAACGATAGAATAAACAACGAAACGACATAAAAATTATGATGACAATCGAAGAATACAGAGCAGCTGTCTTGCAGGCATTGCTCGATGCAAAAAATGAGGACGGAACTCCAGCCATCACTCCTAAGGAAGCACAGGAAGCGCTCAACGGTTTTACCGACGATGAGCTGCAGGATGGAATCCTTTGGAATACACCAGAAGACGTGGCTGAAATTATCCTCGAAGGTTAATTTACTGAAGTTAAATCCATCTATAGAAGTAAAAATCATCTATAAATGATTAAAAAAGGAGCAAAGACCATGAATAAGTCTTTGCTCCTTTTTATATTGAATCCCTGATATTGAATCCTAAAATATTGAATTCTTTTATTCAAATCCTTTATCGGGCTTATCGGGTTTATCTGGCGATAAACTTCTTGCCATTACAGATATAAATCTGTCCGCTCTTCATTCGTTCAACCTGCTGACCCAGCATGTTGTAAATCTTACCATCATCCTTCACCACGGCTGTCTGAACCACCTTGATTCCGTTGGTTATCTGCTCATAAGTAAAGGTTACTCTGGCAAAGATCTGCTTGTTCTTACCCTTAGCATCCACATCACCGCTTGTAATGTTAGAATTATCAAACGTCAGCTTGATGCTCTTGGTTGCAGCAAGGTCCTTGAGGTCGACGGTTACAGGAGACTGACCGGCTGTTCCGCCAGGCAATGTTACCTGATTTGCAAGAACAGAACTTTCGCTTCCATCCACATAAACACCTGTAAGATAGATAGAACGGTCGGCTGTGGTAGAAGTATTATTACTGTAACCCTCCACATTGATGCCCGTAATGCGATACCCCTCATTCACAGAGAAAGTGATGGTTTCACCATTGTTATTGGTTCTCATCTTGATGTAGCCATTAGATGAAGAAGCTGTTATCTCACCCTTCTCTCCAGCCGTATAGCAAATGCCCTTAATGATTCCCTTGTCCACCGAAGGGGTCTTCACCTCTTCAGCACCGGTTGTAGGCTTCTCTACAGCCACCTTCTCAGGCGCATGGCTCACAGTCTGGGTAACATAAGTACTTCCATCTACGCCCAGATAATCCGGGAGGTAATAACCCAGATGAGGTGGCTGGTTATAAGATGAATTCTGCCATACTACGCCCATGCGATAAACATGGTCTTCCATCAGACAAGGAACCTTATATTTAGTAGGCTCAGGAGTAGAGAAAATCATAATCTTGCAAGTTGGAGAAGTGTAATCGTCCTCATGCTGGAACATGATCAGCTCCTCACGCCAGTCGCCCAGCAAGTCTGCCTGCAGACATGGAGTTGCCTTGGTAGTATTGCAGGCTGAAGGATTGCCATATTCGTAGAAATTCTGGAAGGTGACGATGCTCTTTCTTGCCGTATTGTAGTTTTGGATACGTGGAGAATAACCACCCGTCGTGGTACTGTAACGACCATCGAAAGTCTGGTCGTATGGATCGCCCGTCCAGTAGATTCTAAAGTTGGTGTCTGGCTTCTTACCGGCAATCACCGTCTTGCCGGTAGCACAATCGCGCACGTCAGAATCCGTGCTCGACCAGAACTCGTAACCTCTGTTGGCAGGTACGAAATCAGCCGCCAGTCCGCGACCGTTGTCTCTATCGCCCGTGGCTACGCAAAGAAATTCGCCTGTAGCTGCATCATGCACATCCCAGCCATAACCGCCCGCCTTTTCCTCGTGAGGCATCATCACCTCCAAGCCCGGACGGTCTGGACAAAGGTCGGCAAGATGAATGGCGTCGCCATGCCCCTTGCCCGTGGCACAGAGCAACTTACCATCATGACCGATGGTAGCCGCACCGATGCAGATGTCATCAAAGCCATCATTGTTCACATCGCCCACGGAAATGCCGTGCACGCCCTGTCCGAAGCTGGAACTTTCCGTTCCCGAACTGAGCACCTTGCCCTTGCCGTCTACCACTTCCCACTTGTTACTCAGGCCCTTATGGAGCCAGCGGGTAGAAAGTTCCTTTCCGTTCCAATCCACAGCCCACAGGAAGCAGTTCTTGTAATATCCACGCTGGAACACGGCCGATGGCAACCTGTCCATTCCGTCAAGATAAGCAGCGCAGGCATTGAAGCGCTCCGAGCGATTGCAGTTGCTATCGCCGAAGAAGGCGGAATTGGCAGTAGCCGATGAAGGAAAATCTTCTCCCGAACGGCTTGGCGAATACCAGATAGTGTGCATTGCCTCACCCGTTTCTCCATTGAAAACAGTCAGGAATTCCTCACCGCCGGTTACTCTACCCTTGCTGTTCAGATAAGTCTTGGAATTATCCACAGCCTGGATGCCAGCATCGCCAGCCTCGGTTACATACTTTCCCTTACCGTCGGTAGAACCATTTGCCGTCTTGCAGATCAGCTCAGCCTTTCCGTCGCCATCAAAGTCATAAACCACCATCTGCGTGGTGTGATTACCCGAACGGACGTTGAGTCCCAGGTTGATGTTCTTCTCCCACAACGGAGTTCCGTCCATGCGATAAGCGCTGATGATGACCGGCGAAGCATAGCCATCCTTTCCACTGTCACGCTGGTTGTCGGGCAGCCATTTCAGAATCAGTTCATAATTGCCGTCACCATCCAGGTCGCCTACAGCCATGTCGTCCGGACGGTATCTTCCGGTGGTGTTTCCACTCTTGATGCTGGCAGGACGCTTCACGTCGAAGGTGGTAAACATGTTGTTCCAGGCCTTTGCCTCGCTCGCCTCACCAGCCGAAGACACGATGCGATAAGTATCGCCCGGCTTGCCATTGGCGTCAAGATAGCTGGTTACATCCGAAACGGCAGAAGCCACCTTCTTGCCATTGCGATAAACATCGAAAGATAAATCCCCGGCATCTGCGGTCAACGAACGCCAAGACACGAGAATGCCCTGACTGGTCTTGACAGCTACAGGAGCACGATTCAACTTTTCCCGGACAACCTGAGCCGTTGCTGAAAAAGACTGGGCTGCTAATAAAGCAGCTAATAAGAAATGTAATTTCATGTTTTATTGTTTAATTGTTTTTAAGTTTATTGCTCTTTTGTTTATTTGTTCCAAGACCAATAGCCTTCCGGTTTATTTATTATCATTGAAAAACTCCTGTTTTTCGCAGGAAATCTGCCTCCAAAACGCCATAAGTCTTCTTTTTCGTTGCAAAAGTAATAAAAAAATAATAATGTGCAAACTTTTCTTTGCACAATTCAATTTTTATTTGTAAATTTGCAACCGCTTAAACGAATCGGGAACTTGCAAGGCCCCTTTCGGAAAGTTTCAGTAAAAAAAGAAAGAAAAGATATTTACCGGTAAAAAAGATATAAAGATAATGAAGATAGAAAACGAAATCATCAGCTCTGTCATCGCGGCGGTGAAGGAGCTTTATGGTCAGGACGTACCTGAGAAGATGGTAGCCCTGCAGAAGACCAAGAGTAATTTCGAAGGTAACCTTACCCTCGTCGTATTCCCATTCCTCAAGATGTCAAAGAAAAAGCCTGAGGATACAGCACAGGAAATCGGCGAATACCTGAAGAAAAACTGCGCTAATGTTATCGCAGACTTCAACGTGGTAAAGGGTTTCCTCAACCTTTCTATCGCTCCTGCCGCTTGGGTAGGACTCTTGAACACCATCAACGCTGACCCTAAGTTCGGTGAGAAGCCTGTTACAGAGAACAGTCCGCTCGTCATGATCGAGTACTCTTCTCCTAACACCAACAAGCCTCTCCACCTCGGTCACGTGCGCAACAACCTCCTCGGCTGGTCTCTGGCTCAGATCATGGAGGCTAACGGCAACAAGGTAATCAAGACAAACATCGTGAACGACCGCGGTATCCACATCTGCAAGTCAATGCTCGCTTGGCTCAAGTGGGGCAATGGCGAAACTCCTGAAACTTCCGGCAAGAAGGGCGACCACCTCATCGGCGACTACTATGTAGCCTTCGACAAGCACTATCGTGAGGAAATCGCAGAGCTCAAGGCTCAGTATATGAAGGAGGGCATGGACGAAGAAGCTGCCACAGAGAAAGCTAAGGCAGAGGCTCCGCTGATCAAGGAGGCTCACGAAATGCTCGTAAAGTGGGAGAACAACGACCCTGAGGTTCGTGCGCTCTGGCAGAAGATGAACAGCTGGGTTTACGCTGGCTTCGATGAGACTTACAAGATGATGGGTGTAAGTTTCGACAAGATATATTATGAGTCAAATACTTACCTCGAGGGTAAGAAGAAGGTAGAGGAAGGATTGGAGAAGGGTCTCTTCTTCCGCAAGGATGACAACTCTGTTTGGGCTGACCTCACCAACGAGGGTCTCGACCAGAAACTCCTGCTCCGTTCTGACGGTACTTCTGTTTATATGACTCAGGACATCGGTACTGCCGACCTCCGTTTCAAGGATTTCCCTATCGACAAGATGATCTACGTAGTAGGTAACGAGCAGAACTACCACTTCCAGGTGCTCTCTATCCTGCTCGACCGTCTCGGTTTCAAGTGGGGTAAGGACTTGGTTCACTTCTCTTACGGTATGGTAGAGTTGCCTAACGGTAAGATGAAGAGCCGCGAGGGAACCGTAGTAGATGCTGATGACCTGATGGCAGAGATGATCAAGGACGCTCGCCAGACAAGCGATGAGCTCGGCAAGTTCAAGGACATGAGCGAGGAAGAGCGCCAGGAGATTTCACGCATCGTGGGTCTCGGAGCGTTGAAGTACTTCATCCTCAAGGTAGATGCCCGCAAGAACATGCTCTTCAACCCAGAAGAGAGTATCGACTTCAACGGCAACACAGGTCCTTTCATCCAGTATACCTACGCTCGTATCCGCAGCATCATGCGCAAGGCAGCAGCCGAGGGCATCGAGATTCCTGCAGAGTTGGGTGCAGACGCTCCTATCAACGAGAAGGAGATTGACCTCATCCAGAAGATGAACGACTTCGCTGCAGCTGTAGCCGATGCAGGCAACAACTACAACCCTGGTGGTATCGCTAACTACTGCTACGAGCTGACCAAGGAGTTCAACCAGTTCTATCACGACTACAGCATCCTGAATGCTGAGAGCGAGGCTGAGAAGATTACCCGCCTTGTTCTCGCAGCCAATGTTGCCAAGATTCTGAAGAACGGTATGGCTCTTCTCGGCATCGAGGTTCCAGAAAGAATGTAATTTTTACATAAGATATAATAACCTACAATCGAATAATGACTATTGACAGATAATGAGCAGCCCCAGAGCCAGACTCTGGGGATTGCTCATTTCACATTTATAGAGGTTCGCATACTTCTATAGAAGTTCAAAAAATCTATTTATAGAGGCCATTATTCTCCAAAATTTATCAACCAAGCAACAAAAAATCAGAAAAATATGAGTAATATGCCCGTCAATCCTCCTTCATGGAGAAACGATACTGTTCTGCCCTTGCCCAATGAAGTTACGGCAAATGCCTGGGCTGTAGATGCAGCCTGTTCCGGCAATCCGGGTCCGATGGAATACCAGTGCATCGACCTTCAGACCGGCGCTCAGGTTTTCCACTATGGTCCCATCCACGGTACCAACAACATCGGTGAGTTCCTCGCCATCGTCCACGCCCTCGCCCTGATGGCGCAGAAGGGCATTACCGGCAAGGTAATCTACAGCGACAGCGTGAATGCCCAGCTCTGGGTAAGCAAGAAGCAATGCAAGACCAAACTGGTTCGCACTCCCCAGACCGAGCAGCTCTATCAGGTCATTGCCCGTGCCGAAAACTGGCTCCGCACCCACCCCGTCACCGTTCCTATCATCAAATGGGATACGAAGAAATGGGGCGAGATTCCTGCCGATTTCGGAAGAAAAGGGTAAGATTCTTCTACCCCTTACCGTTTCGAATAATTTTCGTAATTTTGCAGCAATAATAATAAAATTAAGGTATAATCATGGAGCATACTTTTTAAGCATACTCCATTTTCACCCTATTTCGCGCAGAATAGCACATCACTATTTTGCGCGAAACTGCTTTTTCACCCCACTTCGCGCAAAATAGCGCACTATTATTTTGCGCGAAACGATATTTTTTGTATCTTTGCAGCAAAATAAGCACAAAGAGTATGGCACAGGAAATTATCGGAAGAAAACAGGAAATCAAGGAACTCCTAGAACTTTACAAGGAGAAGAAACCTGTATTTGCAGTAGTATATGGCAGAAGAAGGGTCGGAAAAACCTTTCTCGTAAGAGAATTGTTCCAAGACAAATTGAGTTTCTATCATACAGGCTTGTCACCTTATGAATTGAAAGGCCAAAAATTAATGGAGCAACAACTTAGCAGTTTCTACTCCAGCCTCATCCGCTATGGAAGCAAAGCAAAGAAGATACCATCCAACTGGCTTGAAGCTTTTGATGCACTTATCAATCTATTAGAAGAACAAAGCCAAGATAAACGACAGGTGATATTCATCGATGAATTGCCATGGCTTGATACCCCTCGCTCGGGATTTATCACCGCCTTGGAACATTTCTGGAACGGATGGGCTGCAGGAAAGGAGAATATCATGCTTATCGTTTGTGGTTCGGCAACATCATGGATTTCAGACAAGCTGTTGAACAACAAAGGAGGATTGTATGATCGTACAACCAATGAAATCAAGTTGCGACCATTTACTTTAGGCGAATGCGAAAAATACTACCAGGCCAACAACATTATAATGTCAAAATTCGATCAGATACAATGCTATATGGCCACAGGTGGCATACCTTATTATATCTCCATGCTACAAAAAGGCAAAAGCTTAGCACAAAATATGGATAGACTTTTCTTCGAGCCAACAGCCAAACTTGGTTTAGAGTTCGACCGTCTCTACTCTTCACTCTTTACCAATGCTGAGGATTGCAAAAAAATCGTGCGCCTTCTGGCTCAGAAAAGACAGGGATTTACACGCAGAGAAATCACCATGCTTACCAAAATACCTGATGGTGGTGGACTATCATCTACATTAAAAGCTCTTGAAGTGAGTGATTTCATCACATCTTATGTCAAATATGCCTATCCCAAGCGAGAGGTATATTTTCGATTGACAGATTTCTATAGCAAGTTCTATTTATCTTTCATTGATGGCAAAAAGACTACGAATCCCCATTTCTGGCAAGACAATTTGCTAACGGCTGAGCTAACAGCCTGGCGTGGCTTTACCTTTGAATCACTCTGCTTCTATCATCTGCCCCAGATTAAGCAAGCCCTTGGTATCAGCGGTGTTCAGACTGAAGCCAGTCCGTGGAAAAGCAGAAAAGAAAAGGACGGAGCACAGATTGATATGGTTATCGATAGAGCCGACCGAACCATCAATATTTGTGAAATGAAGTTCTGCGAAGATGATTTCACTATCAATGCTGCGTATGATAAGAATCTACGCCATAAACTTAGCACATTCGCAGAAGAGACTAAGTGCAAGAGTTCATTACACCTGACACTTGTCACAACCTATGGTCTTAAATTCAATGAATATGCGGGGCGGGTACAGAGCGTCATTACAATGGAAGACTTATTCAAATAATCCACAGACGGCAAAAAAGTACGGATTTTTTTTGGAGGTTTCAGGAATTAATCGTAAATTTGCACCAAATCTAAACAGATTCATAACTAGCTAACTTGTAATTATCAATAAATCAACCAGACAATGAAACAAAAACATTTATTTTGGGGAGCTGCGGTTGCATTGACCTTCCTCTTCAGCACATCAGCTATTGCACAACCTAGACACGCCAAGAAAAGGGTGAAGAAGGTGGTGGAAACCAAAGTTGACGTTTGTCCGTTTACCGACAAATGGGTAGAAGACGAAACTAAGTTTGAGGATCGCAAGGAAAAAGCGCACGCTACTTTCGTGCCTTATTCTTCTACTGCCACCATGCAGAAGGACGACTACTACAAATTCCCATGGCTCACTCCTAAGCACGCCAACTATCTGTTGCTCAACGGAAAATGGAAATTCCACTACACAGCCGACTGGAAACAGGGTAAGCCTGAGAAGGATGATTTCTGGGCTGATAACGCCGATGTTTCTTCATGGAAGGAACTCCAGGTGCCTCTCAACTGGGAAATGGCAGGATACGATGTGCCTGTATATAATAATGTGGGCTATCCTTTCGAGAACAAACCTCCGTTCATCACAGCCTTCAAGGATAATTTCGACAAGAATCCGGTAGGTTCCTATCGCCGTAACTTCAATCTGCCTGAAGGTTGGGAAACAGGAAAGCGCGTATTCCTCCACTTCGACGGTGCCTGCAGCGCCATCGTGGTTTGGGTAAACGGCAAGTATGCCGGCTATTCACAGGGTGCCAACACCGATGCAGACTTCGATGTTACCAACCTTGTCCGCAAGGGTGACAACAACGTATCGGTCCGCGTTTACCGCTGGAGCGACGGCTCTTACCTGGAGGGACAGGATATGTGGCACCTCGGCGGTATCCACCGCGACGTTTATCTCGTAGCTACTCCAAAGACCTTCGTGGCAGATCATTACATCACTTCTGCCCTGAACAGCGATTACACTTCAGGCAACCTGAATGTTGACCTGACTATCAATAACGCAGCCAAGGAGAAATCAGAGAAGACGCTGGAGATCGAGCTCCTCGATCCACAGGGCAAGTCTGTTGCCAAGCAGTCTGCCCAGGTTGCCATGACAGCCAAGGATGCTCAGAAGAACTGCCGCCTTACCATCGACAACCTGACCGGACTG
The DNA here is from genome assembly GCA_934196725.1 of uncultured Prevotella sp. Classification (GTDB taxonomy): domain Bacteria; phylum Bacteroidota; class Bacteroidia; order Bacteroidales; family Bacteroidaceae; genus Prevotella. The sequence continues at coordinate 29,131 of CAKPWR010000005.1, read as the reverse complement.
AAGGCATGGACCTCAGAGCAGCCTAATCTCTATACCGTTATCGTTCGCCAGAAGGCAGGCGACCAGGAAGAGATGGTATTCTCTACCAAATACGGCTTCAGAGATGTTGCCATCAAGGGCAAACTGGTTTATGTAAACGGCAAGCGAGTATTCTTCAAGGGTGTCAATACCCAGGATATTCACCCACTCTATGGCCACGCCATCGACGTGGAGACCATGCTTCGCGACGTAATCCTGATGAAGCAGGCCAACGTGAACACCGTTCGTACCAGCCACTATCCTCGTCAGGCAAAGATGTATGCCATGTTCGACTACTACGGATTGTACTGCATGAACGAGGCTGACGTGGAGTGCCACAACAACCACTCACTCTCCAACAACCCTACCTGGCGCGCTGCTTATGTTGACCGCACAGAACGCATGGTATTGAGAGACCGCAACCATCCTAGCGTGGTATTCTGGTCGCTCGGTAACGAGTCGGGCGGTGGCGATAACTTCCAGGCTACCTACGATAAGATTAAGGAGCTTTTGCCTGGTCGCGACGCTTGGGTTCACTACGAGGGCTACAAGCACGGCGTCAAATACTCAGACTTCGGTTCAGACATGTATCCAAGAATCGAGGTAGTGAAGAAGCAGATGGATGGCCTCAACAACAAGCCTTACTTCATCTGTGAGTATGCTCACGCCATGGGTCAGGCTGTGGGTAACCTGCAGGAATACTGGGATCTCATCGAGGCAAGTACCGGTATTACCGGTGGCTGCATCTGGGACTGGGTTGACCAGGGAATCTACGATACACGCCGCATCCGCAAGGGTCTTCCTCTGAAGGATCCTAAGACCGGACTCCACTACTACACATCCGGTTACGACTATACCAAGATGAACAACGGTTACAGAGGATTCCAGGGCGACTTCATGAGCAACGGTATCATTACTCCAGGAAGAGAGTGGACAGCCAAGCTCACCGAGGTGAAGTATGTTTATAGAGATGTAAACTTCGAGTCTTTCTACAGTCGCGTGCTCACCTTGAAGAACAAGTGCGCATTCACCAACCTTGCCGACATCTATGATCTCAGCTACGAGGTGCTCCGCAACGGTGTTTCTGTTGAGAAGAACCAGGTGGCTATCCCATCTGTATTGCCAGGCAAGACCTGCGACATCAACATCCCATACACCACCGCTGTAGATGATAAGGCAGAATACGTCATCACCTTCAGCCTCGTTCTGAAGAAGTCAACTTCCTGGAGCAAGCAGGGTTATGAGATGGCTCAGCAGCAGTTCAAGCTCTCTGCAGAGAATGCAGGTGGCACATCTGTTGCCGACCCAACCTTCGTACAGAAAGACCATGGCAAGTTGCCAGCTATCCAGGAGAAGGGCAAGCTGAAGGTGAAGGGTAACACCATCACCGGCAAGGATTTCAGCATCACATTCGCAGAGGATGGAACCCTCGCCAACTGGACTTATCGCAATACTCAGCTCGTTCAGCATAATGCAGGTCCTGACTTCAACGGCTTCCGCCGCATCGCCAACGACAACGTAAACCTGGGTGCTACAGGTGGTGTTGCCGAAAACGAGAACAAGGAAGAGGGTGCACTCACCGGTAAGAAGATGATGGTGAAGGCTCCTAAGAAGATGGGCAAGAACGTGGTTGTGGAGACAGCCGTTACCAACGGTAAGGATACTCACCAGATTGCTTACACCATCTATCCTAACGGAACCGTGGATATGAAGGTAACTACCAACAATTCTTCTGAGGAAACCCGAAGAATCGGTATTACCATGCAGTTTACTCCTGGTTTCGAGAACGTTGAATATTATGCCAAGGGTCCTTGGAGCAACTACATCGACCGTCAGAGAGGTTCGCTCTTAGGTTTGTACAAGACCACCGTGGATGGCATGTTCGAAGAGCAGAGTGCTCCTCAGACCATGGGCGACCGCCAGGGCTTGCGCCAGTTGACACTCGACAACAACAGCACAAAGTTGCAGATTACCACCGAGGGCATGGTAGCCTTCTCGTTGTCTCACTTCGATGATGCCCAGTTCAACTACGACGTATTCTATGGTGGCAAGCATCCTTACGACCTGGTACGCTCTAACCAGATTTTCGCTCACTTCGATTTCTGGCAGCGTGGCATCGGTAACCGCAGTTGTGGTGGCGACTCTTGTCTGCCACAGTACATGACTCCAACAGGAGCTCATGAGTTCACCCTTCGCTTCACACCAATGGCGAAATAAAGGGAAAGATATATGGGTTTATACCCACACGCCCTGAACCAACGGTCACCGGTCGAAGGGAAAGGTAAAGGGCAGAAACAATACACAAGCAGCACGCCCTGAAAGGGCAGAAGCTCCTAGCCCAGGGCAACGCCCTGGGTTATTATAGACGCAAACCTGTCGCCCTGTAAGGGCAAAAGCTTTAAAATATCAGACAATTTTCGAAGCTTTTGCCCTTCAGGGCGATTTTATTTATTAGATGATGGTAATCCATACGGCTTCATCCTTCTCTCTTGCTTCGCTGATGCGCTTCATCAGACGATGCAGCCAGATGCGGGAGTTCACCACCATGCCCTTCAGTCTGTTCTCACCCACCAGGATGCAGCCCTGGGTATCGTCGGGATAGTTGCCGGCATGGATGCGGATGCCCTCGAAATCAGGCACGCCCTGAAGATACGGCAACCACTCCTTGAAACGGGGCGATTTGGTAACGAGCAGAGGATAGGTGCCTTCGGGGATGGCGGTAGTTCCCCTCATCTTCTGCGCCTTCTTGCCCGATACCCTGCCCAGACGCTCGTTCTCCTCCTCGGGTTGCAGTTCCACGCCCTTCAGATTGCGCCACGTCGGCTCCAGGGTATCGCAGAAATAGTTCTCCTCCGACAGCAGCTTGCCGTCTACCGTATGTTCAAACCATCGCTTCATCTGAGGATGCGCCCATGAGGAATGCACCTTCCGCTCTACCTCCTCGTCCTTCAGGATATAGAGGCGACCGATGGTATAACTGTTCTTTTTAGCAATACGCTTCAATACAATTTCCATAATTTCTTGTCTGTTAAGTGAATAATCAAGAATCAAGCTCCTGACCGTCGTGACGGTATTTAAGCTTCTTAAAACTGTAACTTCTGTAACCGTAACCGTTTTTCCCGTCCTCAGACTCCATGCGCACGATATACTTGCGATAAATCCATTGCTTGATGACGTTCTTGGTACCCTGCGCTTTCAGCCCATGCTCCAGGCGGATGGCTTCCAGCTGCGGTTCGGTAAAGACATCAGGCAGAAGCTGCAGGATATTTTCCGGTCCACGCTTCGAACTCTTCTCTGCAGCGCTGGTCTCCTTGGCTATCATATCCCCGAAGAAACGCATCTTGCAGTAGAGATCGTAGCGCTCGCTCCAGCGGATGAAATCCTCAATCTCCGGCTCCCATCTGTAGCCGTTAGCCACATAGAGCACGCACGCCTTCAGATAGGCGATGACGTTGGCACGGAACGAGAAATTTTCGAAGATGCGGTTCTGTGAGGTACGGGCAAACTCGGCATTCTCGTTCTTCAATACCACGGCTAGCTTATACGCCTCCTCACATTCCACCAACCCCGTTGCCATACAGAGATTTTCGATATAGGGCTTCAGGGCATTTCTGAATTCTTCGTCGTAGGTTCCATATACCGGGATGTCCTCACCGATATCACGCTCCGGAATGGTACTGAAATTGATACGGCTCAGCGGACCGTCGGTCAATACCTTGGAGAAATAGCGCTGTCCCTTGTCAATGGTGGTGGAAGCATTCCAGTTGAAACGGATGGTGACACGCTCGGTTACGCTCTGGGTTCCCACACGGGTCTGTCCATATTGATTACCTGGGTCAAAGGCAAGACACATGATACGGAACTGCTGATTACCGATACCTTTCAGCGCGTCGAACTGGTCAATTTCGTTGAGTGAAGTGTAAAGGAAATGTTCCTTGGCTTCAGCTGTACGCATCACGAAGGCAGGATTGGTCATGTCGGCATCAATCTCCTGTATGATGAGGTTTTCGGGGCGCTTGCGCTTGTCCTTGTTGGCACCCTTGCGCATCATTTCGTCCTTCCATTCCTTCTCACGCTTCAGGTTTTCCTGGTCACGCTTACGGATATCCTCCATGATGAAATCGATGGGTTTCTGCACGCAGCTCTTTCCTGCTCCCGTGCCGGCAAGCAGCACGCTTGATAGGGTTGCCTCATGCTCCACGTTGTCAATATATCTGAATCTCGTCTGCCACAAATGGGTGGCGAGAGGAGGGAAGATGGCGCAAGCCACGGCTGGCTGATAGATCTCCGGCGTCTTGGAGATAAGCAGTTCCACCAGCTTCGGCAGCTTCTTCGGCATCGGTGGAGGAGCAGGATACTCTTCTTCATTTTGAACTTGGAACATTGAACTTTGAACTCCGTTACTTTGAACTTGGAACATTGAACTTTGAACTGTATGATTACCATAAGCCGTTGAATTCTTCACTCTTCGTTCTTCACTCTTCACTCCCAATGCCGCCTGTTCTGCGGTGGCGTTGATGCGAATCACATCACGTGAGAAAGGCTTCGAGCTGTCACCATATTTCGCATAGAAATCATGGATGAGCTGGTGGCAGTCAGGTTCCTGATAATAGCTCGGCATCTTCTCAGCCACCACCTTCATCAGCTCCTCTTCGCTCATCACTCGTGATGCTCCGGCGCTCATGATGGCAAGCAGGGAGGAATGTCTTGAACCCACGGTGTCAATATTCATTCCCTTCAGTCCCGCAGATTCCTGGAACAGGTCGAAGGCTATCAGATTCTTCTCACTGGCAGAACCTTCTTCTGTGGCTGCCAATCCGCCAGCATTCTGAGCATCTCCAGCAGGGCTGAAATGAGAATCATCAACACGATTGCTATCACCAGGTTGGGCAGGCTGAATAGCAGAGCTAGAAGAAACAGCGTTATCGCCACTAGTGCCCGGAAATCTATTGTCTTGAACATATTCTTTACTTTGAACATTGAACTTTGAATTTTGAACTTTATCTATCCCCGCAGATGGATTATTTTTAGGTCCCACAGATGCACTATCTTTAGGTCCCACAGATTTCACAGATTTTCCTGCACCCAGAACATCACCAGAATGAATCTGTGGCATCTGTGAAATCTGTGGGAAATTTTCAGGTCCCGCAGATAACACAGATTTCACAGATTTTCCTGTCCCCAGAACATCACAAGAATGAATCTGTGGCATCTGTGAAATCTGTGGGAAATTTTGTTTGCCCCTGCCGTCAATCGTCAGACCACGCTTCAGGAAAGCTTCTCTTCTCAATGAAATCTCCTCTGCGGGCAGTACCGCATACCAGTCCTTGGAACGGTAGATCTCAGAGCCTTTATCCGTGACGAAGATGATTCTTTCGGGCGTGATGCAGCTCTTGTCATACGGGATTCCGGCAGCCTCACAATACGCCTTCTGTGTCTCCTCGATGGTCATCCCCATCGGCATACGGATGTCGATATGCAGCTTCTTTCTTGCCGAATATTCCAGGTGCAGCAGCTTGCCTTTCCAGATGCTGTCGCTGCAGTTCAGCTCGCGCGCCTTCTCCAATGCCTGCTCTACATATTCCAGATCGTCCACATCGATGGTAGTCTGAAAGAGGAAACTCTCAGGGTCCGCATCCTCGGCAGAACGGTGGTTGTTCCTGAATCTGTAGTAGTGGATGGCACGGATAGGCAACTGCTTCTTCAGCGCCTCTCTAGCCTTCTTCACCGCCTTCTCGTCGCCGTCATCCACGCCGGTCATCGGTTTCTCGCCACGTATCTGTTCTATCACGCCCTTCAGCCAGTTCTGGGCTATCAGGCTGTCGTAGACCGTCAGAGGCTGGGAAGAGTTGAGTCTTCCCATATTGCCCCTGCGAGCCGGATTCAATGCCATTACTTGTACTGTTCCCATGCCACTTCCTCCTTGAAATGCTTAGCCTTGCCCTTGATTTCCAACACCTCTTTGTAAAGATACTTCATAATGTCCGCCTTGTTCATGTCCTTAGGGAAGGAGAAGGAAGCGAACACACGCTGAGGGGATGTTCTCAGGGCGCCATGCGAGGTATGGATGATCTCGGTATATCTCTTCTCACCCGTGATGGCATAAGGTTTGAAGTCGAGCTTGTCGCCGCATTCGCCTCCGCTGCAAACCATTCTGCCCGGAATCACCTTAGCCTCCTCTGCAATGGTCTCCGTATCGTTCCAAGGAGCCTTGCGGATAGCCACGTTACCACACTCGTCAGTAATCACACTGGCGTCTACTCTCTGGGCGTTCAAAAGCGCCTGTGCAGCAGCCTCAGAAGCTGCCAAAAAACTTTTCTTGCTCATATATATTGAAGTTTTAGAAAGATATGTTATTAATCAAAAATCTGGTCATTGATGGTCAGGACTCTGCCATTGAAACGTACGTCGGTAGGCATAACCTCCGAGTTGTCAGACAGCAGGAAAACACCACCGGCACGATAGCAATGAACAAACATCTTGTCGTTCAGACTGTTCTTGATGAATCCCAGCAACCACTTGGCAATCAACTTGTCACCACGCTTCTGCGGGTTCACCATGTCAGCCACCATCACCTCATCACAGAAGTTATAATCCACGGCAACGTTTTTCTTTCTGCGGTTGGAAGTCTTCATTTCCAGATCCAGGAAGAAGGTTCTGAATTCAACTACCTCCTTTGGCTCCATCACGATATGGAAGTTTCTCAACTCGCCCTCTGTGTCAGCCACGATCTCAAAGAGTTCCTTAGGTGTCTTGTCGAAAACACGCTGCAAGTCGCTCATGTTGAAGAAGATCTTGTCTCCCACCATCATCACTCTCATTTTTCCATATTGAGGATGCTCGAAATAATACGGTTTCATTTCTTTCATCATTATATATATTAACCAGGTTGGAGCTGCGACCATTCGCCAAATCCCGTACCCTGGAAGCGGTACCAATTTTCCATATACGGAAAAGCCCCAGACTCCAGAACCGGTATCGTTCTGAAATCTGGGGCAAAAGTAGAAAGAATATCCCGTTACGCCATTTTCGCCGAATGCGCCAAATTGAATTCAGCGGAAAAAGAAAAGGAGCAAACCTTCCGGAATGCCCCTATTTATCAGTATCTTCTGTTGAAAAACTTTTTTTCCTTACGTCAAATAGACAACCACTATTCGACGGAAACAATCATCCTTCAAGCGACTTCATATAATCCTCAACACTTACCTCTACATCAACATCAATATGACCTGTGATAATCTTTCTTCTGATATAATCGCCATACGACTTGGAAGTAACCTTCATCTCGAGTTGACAGTCTTCCTTCAGGAACCGTGTGATAGACGCCCCGTTAGGAGTCCCAGGATAAACATACCCCTGACTTCCCCAATACCGGAAGAAAGCCACCACGCTCTGATTCAGCAACCCGTCACTGGTAGAAAGCTGCTCCTTGGAAATATGATGCAGCTTGAGATAATTCACGAAATCATCCGCTATTCTCCTTGTCAGGTTCACGTCCTTTTCCCCATTCTTATCGGGAAAGAGCACCTCTGGGGTTCTTCCTGCTGCAGCAGAAGGAGTACTTTTTTTCGTATCATCAACTGTTTTACATCTAGCGGAATCCGTATCATCAGCAAAGTATTTTGCCATGATTTGCTCGAGAGCGTCTGCCGATACGTTTCCCCCGATAGTTAACTCCTTATGATGGTCGTTGTGTACGGCACCATCCCCATAATATGCATTCATTGTCTATTTGTTTTAGAATCCAACATTATTTTATTTGAAGCATTACTTTCAGGAGCCAGATAAACCTGACTACTATGATCTTCATGCATCGCACCCTCACCATAATAAGCCCCGCAATTTACAATCGGAGTTTGTTGTTTGAATTTCTGCATAATCTTCTCTGACAGACCAGGCTGAATCTTAGCCCATGCAGGGTCTCTTGCCAAGAGGAGAGATAGATTGCCAAAGATGGCTGATGCCGTGGAAGAATCTAGACGCAATAACTGCGTCTCTATCAAATCAACGGGCACACGCGACTCAACAACCTCGGCAAATTGCTTCGTAACCTTCTCCATATCAGAAGATAACTTCCCCACAGAATCCTGCAACAGGATTACCTTCTCATTCAGTTCATCATAACTCATGAATCTGTTTTTCATCATCTCTTCAAAATCAGCGCCAAAGATGATGTTGCACAGTTCGTCCAAATCATCCTTCTGTGGAGTAGTCTTCAAGATTTCCTCCAGTCTTGCCATGTGCTTCGCCAGTTTCTCTCTACTCTTGGGAGTAACAAACAATTCATCCTTTCGCAACAGAACCGCTTTATAGAATATGTGTACATAGGGATGAAAAGACTGAGCAACAACCACATTGTTGATAATCTGTACGAAGGCCTTGAAATTGGAGCCTACGATTCTTCTCACCATAAAAGAATACACATTTGTCAAGTAACTCCAGTTTTCCCCTAGCTGTTTCTCCAGAAAATCCTTATGCTTTTCCGGCAAATCCACATGCTCTATCATCAGGTAGGCAGACAAAACGCACAGCATTGCTCCACGCTTACTATCACCGCTAACCTCCAGTTTCTCTATCTCCTTATCAATCTCATCTTCTGGCCATAGCTTGATATAAGGACGGTAAGACTGTCCCATAATGCATCGCAATAACTGAAAAAAACTATATAGGTAGCCCGTTCTGCAATATGCAGAATCCAGAAGGTCCATTATGTTATGCTCGCCTACGAGTTTATCAAGCTCATTATAGGCACACATCCATGAGGATACCCGGTAACACACATCTGAAAAATCGCTGCTCTCAGTATAGTCACCCGACAACAAACGCCAATAGATAGGTTTCATCCTTTGATGAAAAATTTCCATCCACTCCTGGTCATAAAAACAGCAATCAAATTCTTCAGCCGTTTCACGAATGTTCCAACCTTCAGGAGCTTCTCCACCATCAAAGATTTCCATTAAAGGCCAGACGAAACAATCATCTATCTCATTTTCAACTGTATACATAGATTATTATATTTTTAGGTACGGAAAACCCCACCTGGCTTGAGCGCTCAGTCTCATCACCAGGTGGGGCTTTCCGTTCTTATTAGTATCAATTATGATGCAAAAGTAATATTTTTATTTAAAACCTCCAAAAAAAAGACTATTTTTTTTTCATATTCGCATTATTTTCTTTATTCTTCTATTATTTGATTCCTACAAAATCACTCAAAGGCATTATTTTTGCACAAAAAGTGTTCAACTTTTCTTTTAAATTTGGTATTCCTTTACTTGTTAATATTTTGTAAATTACAACCTCGCGGAGAACACTTTTTTGTTTTTCATGCTATATTTGCACTGACAATTGATTTATAAACCAAATAAAATGTTTTGCTTATGAAAAAGTTGTATCTTTTATTAGTGTTGATAACATTTTTTATGTTGTCGGTATTTGCATTAACTGGATGTCATAAGGACGAAGATGAATTAGCAGAGGTTATAGATAAAAGCTATGTTTGGCAAACACAAGAAAAAGTGATTGCAGAGGTAATATCTATTGATGAAGCTAAGGTGTATTTTCGAATAGGAAATGGTTTTAGTCTTGATAAATTTAATGACTGGGAAACTCTTGTCTTGTCAATGTCTTCATCCTGGTTTGACGAGAATGCATGGCCTCACTCTCTTAAAAAAGGTTCGATAGTTAGTTTTATGGTGGGAAAAATCGAATGGAAAGATTATCTTAATCAAATAGGCCTTCCTGAACCTCAAAATGTTCATTTTTATATCAGGCCTTGCGAATAACAGCTGTAGAGACTAAGTCTTTACAATGACCCAGGACGTGTGGGAAAAATATCAGATCATACTCAGGGCGTGTATGGGAAAAATCAGCTCATGATCAAGGTGCTTGTGGGAAATAAAAATCTGCGTCATCTGCGAAATCAGCGTGACAAAAACGTCAAATCTGCGTGACCAAAACTTAACAAAATGGCATTTTACGAAGATGGTTACAGTGGTTACGGTTACAGAAGTTACAGTTTTCAGCGGAGGGGGTATAAGGGCTTTTGAGAACTTTCAGATTGTAAGTAATAATAATAGATAATAATAATATATATATTATTATCTCCTTCTAAAGAAAGGAGAGGGGAATGGCTCAGGAAAAACTGTAACTTCTGTAACCGTAACCACTTTTGGGGGTATAATCGGGGTAAAAGACGTGGAGGCATTCATAGAGCTGAAGATGACAAAACATTCAGAAACTATTTACAAAATATAGTTTTCTCATAACTAAACTTATGACTTGGTTTAATTAACTGGATCCGCCGCAAATGTTAATGCCGTTTAACAGAACTCTGCAGGGTGTTTTTTGGCGATACCAGAAAAAAGTCGTACCTTTGCATTGTCATTCGAAGAAAGGCTGCAACCTCTCCTTCACACCATCAATCGGAAGATATAGGCGCCTATCGGAAGAAAGATGGAACAATTAATAATTTATAATTAACAATTAATCATTAATCACTAATCACTAATAAGAATTATGGGACAGGGAACTTGTAAGTATCGTAAAATTACGCGTACTCCACAGAGTGGAGAGAACGCAGGTAAGAAACTCTGGTATGCTACCGCAGTGAGCGACCGTGAGATGAGTTTCGAGGACTTCGTAACTCATATCTCTGAGCACAACTCGCCATACAGTCGTGGTACGATCCACGGTGTGCTGATGGATACGCTGGACTGTCTGAAGGAGCTTATCCTTGATGGCAAGAGCGTGCGTCTCTCAGACCTCGGCCTCTTCTCGGTGGGAATGACTTCCCGTGGCGAGGTGAGCAAGGAGAAGGTGACTGCAGCAAGCGTGCTGGGCGTTCACCTGATCGTGAGAAATACGAAGTCATGGAGCAACAACGAGCTGAAGAAGCTCACCAAGATTGCTGCCTACGACGAGTATTCTGCTGAGGGAGACGGTGGCGGAACCGGTACTCCGGGCGGTGGCTCCGGTACGGGTGATACTACCCAGGGTGGTGGAACCGACCAGGAAGGCGGCGGCACTACCGAAGGTGGTGGAACTACCGGTGGTGGACAAGTAGGATTCTAGACATAGCCCCTTCGGGGGCTATACCTAACCACTAAAGGAATTAATCACTAATAAACAATCATTAATCACTAATAAATAATCACTAAAAAGATGAAAAAGGACACTTGGAAAACTTTGCTTCAGATTGCGATTGCTGTATTAACCGCTCTTGCCACTACTTTGGGTGTAACCAGCTGTATGCCGTAGGACATAAATTACAGAACAACGCCATTTTGCTTCTTAAAGCTAAAAAAAGAAAAAGCATATTTACTAAAACCAATTTTCCCCCAATCCGCTTGAGAAGGCAGGTTGGGGGATTTTTTATGCTACTGCGTGAGATTGATTTTCAAGTCACGCAACTGAATTTTTGCATGTGGTTCAGTAATCCTGGATATAGCCTTTGGTAAACATGTCATACGACAGGGCTTCCAGCTCTGCGAGCGTCATGTGCTCCACGGCGTGCTCTATCTTGCGAATCAACTCGTCTCTCTTGAAATCGTCGTTATCGCTCAGGCGCGATGTAAATCTATTGCTCATCTTTTTAAGAATGTTGAATGTTGAATGTTGAATGTTGAATTGGGCATACGCCCCACAAATCTGTTGCAAATCGCTGGCTGAAGGGTAAAACAAATCTATGAGAAGATTATATCCGCTCATAGGTGTTGATAACGTTGTCATCATACGCCTCATGGCTGACTAACCGGATGTTATGAGGCAGCTTTGGAGCTGCTGTTCCGGCAGTTACCACGTTTTCCACATCTGGGGACAAAGATGTTTCTACCCTGATTTCATCCCATAATCCGGCATCGAGGAAAGCCTGATGGGTGATGGAGCCTCCTTCTACTATCAGCGACTGCACCTTATTATTATATAGGTACTGCATGATCTGCTTCAACACCTCTTCTCTGCCCTTGGAGAAATCCAAGCCTTCGAAACAAGGATGATGGCGGTCGATGACCAGTCGCATCGGGTCTTTGCCGCTCCAGTCTCTCACGTTGAGCTGGCTATGGTCACGCTCATCGGTGATTCTTCCCACCAGGATAGCATCGTTCTCAGCACGAAGCTTATGCGAAAGCATCTTGGTGAATGGCGAAGAAATCGCCATTCCCTGATAATTATTATCAAGGAAACCATTCGCCGTCTGTGCCCATTTCAGGATGATGTATGGTCGCTGATGGGTATTGAAGGTGATGAAACGCTTGTTCAGTTCGAGGCATTCCGCCTCCAAGACACCCACCGTTACTTCGATTCCCGCCTCGCGAATCTTCTGGATTCCCCGACCCTGAACCTTGGCAAAAGGATCTACGCAACCGCAGACACATCTCCTTACACCTTTCCTGACGACCAGGTCGGCACAAGGAGGCGTCTTGCCATAATGAGAACACGGTTCGAGACTCACGTAGATGGTGGCTTCTTTCAGCAGATACTCATCTTCGGGCTTCACAGAAGCAAAGGCATTGACCTCAGCATGGCCCTCGCCACATCTTACATGATAGCCCTCGCCGATGATTCTTCCTTCTGCGCTCACGATGACCGCACCCACCATCGGATTAGGCTTCGCATTCTGCCTACCGTTCTTAGCCAACTGCAGGCAGCGGCGCATGAACATTTCGTCTATCTCCTGCTGAGAGAGCGGTTCGCCCGTCAGCGGATTCTGAAAAAACACTTTATTTTGTTCCATAATCAACTTTTCTTCTTTTTTTTTACTCACTTTCGATAAAATGTCGTACCTTTGCTCTCAAATCAAATCATAAAATACAATTTAGAGATGAAAACTTATCAACAACTTTGGCAATCCCTCACCCCTCTATATGATGCTGGCGAAGCGCAGGCTATCGTCCGCACCGTACTTGATGTAGAGTACGGAATGACGCTGACCGACATTATCGGCGGCAAAGTTAATGAATTATCTGCAGACGAGGGCAAAAAACTCGAAGAAATTGTCTGCAGACTGCAAAAAGGCGAGCCAGTGCAATACGTGCTGGGGCAGGCCGACTTTGCAGGAAGAACCTTCCATGTGGAGCCGGGCGTGCTCATCCCAAGACCTGAGACCGCCGAGCTTTGTCAATGGATTGTGGAAACACAGAACGAGTACTTGAAAAAAGAAGAGGCAATTATCAGAAAAGAATTTAACATCAGCCCTGACGTTGCCATTAAGGACGCAGACATATTTAAGGAAAAAGGATGGTTCAAGCGCAAATATTTACGTTTGAGATTCCTCGTCAAAATGATACATAGTTATAAAAAAGCTGGTCATACTAAACTAGTCACTCCTCGACCAAGAATCATAGATTTAGGTACCGGCTCTGGCTGCATTGCCATTACCCTGAGCCTTGACATTCCAAATTCAGAAGTAGTAGGATTCGACATTTCCGACTCTGCCTGCAATGTTGCCACAAAGAATGCCAAGCAATTAGCGTCCAAAGCTATCTTTTACAAATTCGATATCTTTGACATGCCTGAAAAGTGTAAAACAAACAGAAAAAATCATTTTAAAGCAGACATCATCGTGAGCAATCCTCCTTATATCTGCGAAAAGGAGAAGGCAGATATGGAAAAGAACGTCCTTGATTACGAGCCCGATCTCGCCCTCTTCGTGCCCGATGAAGATCCTCTGAAGTTCTATCGAGCCATCGCCGAGTTCGCCTCATTAGAATTGCGAAGCTGGGGCATGCTCTATTTCGAAATCAACCCTCTCTACGAAAAGGAGACAAGAGAAATGCTCGAAGGATTTGGCTTCAAGGACATCGAGACCAAGGAGGACTCTTTCGGGAAAAAGAGAATGATGAGAGCCGTCAAATCATAAAGTATCAGAACATAACTAGTCATAAAGTTCAATGTTCAAACCTCAAAGTTCAAAGTAAAAATCATCATGTTCAAATCTCAAAGTTCAACGCCCAAGAAGCCGGTGACAGAGGAGCAGGCGCTACTGAAACTCACCACCCTCTGCACGAAAGCCGAACATTGCTCGCAAGAGATGCTCGACAAGATGAAGAAATGGGGACTGGAAGAGGAAGCCATCGCCCGAAACATGGAATTTCTGACCCAGAAGAAATTTATCGACGACGAGCGCTTTGCCCGCTTCTTCATCAACGACAAGATAAAATATAACAAGTGGGGACGAAGGAAGGTGGAGCAGGCTCTCTGGCTGAAACACATTCCCAAGGAAATCTCCGACCCCATCTTCGAGGAAATCGAGGACGACATGTACACGGAAACCCTCCTGCCCCTGATGAAAAGCAAATACAAGAGCATCAAGGCTAAGAACGATTATGAACGCTCCATGAAACTCATCCGTTTTGCCCTTGGCAGAGGTTACGGCATGGATGTGATTCATAAATGCATCGACAGGATGAAAGAAGAAGATTTGGGCGACATCAGTTTCGAGGAAAGTGAAGAGTGAAGAACGAAGAGTGAAGAAAGTGAAGAGTGAAGAGTGAAGAATTCAACGGCTTTACTAATCATAAAGTTCAATGTTCAAAGTTCCAAGTTCAAAGTAAAGAAGTTCAATGTTCAAAGTAAAGAAGTAATGCAAATCAGCCTGTTAGGGAAAATCATAGACCTGTTCTTTCACCGCAACTGCCTGATGTGTGGCAGTCGTCTTCATGGGTCGGAAGAAACGCTCTGCGCATCCTGCCTCTCAACTTTGCCTCGTACAGATACCTGGGAGAATCCAGACGGGAACGAGATGGTCAAGATATTCTGGGCACACATTCCCATCGATCGATGCGCCTCCTTGTTTTATTACCAGGGCCATTCGCCTGCCAGCCAGTCCATCTATGCCCTGAAATATGGAGACAGACCGGACGCTGGCTTCTTCCTGGGAGAAATGATAGGCAATGAAGGAATCAGGAGAAATTTCTTTGAAGGAATTGACGCCATCATCCCCATTCCACTGACACCAAAAAGGAAGAAGAAACGTGGCTATAACCAAAGCGAACAAATAGCCAAAGGCATCAGGAGGCAAACCCAGCTGCCCATCATCACCGATGCGGTAAGAAGGGAAATCTTCACAGAAAGTCAAACCCACAAGAACAAATGGCAAAGACAGGAGAATGTGGAACATGCATTCCGGCTTGCCCCATACTATCATGATGAGAAAGGCAGAAAGCATCCCAGCACAGACCTGACGGGCAAACATTTTCTCATCGTAGACGACGTCTGCACCACGGGAGCCACCGTCATCGCCTGCTGCAAGGAACTCATGAAAGCCGGCAAAATGAAATTCAGCTTCACATCCGTAGGATGGACGAAAGAATAAAAAGAAAGAACGGAAGAATACCCGAAAATAGCAGGAAAATGGGCTTGAGGTATAAAAAATATATAATAAATCGCATCTTTGTGGCAATAACTCACTTTTTTGTAGTACCTTTGCCAAAAATTAATAATTAATTCCTTATAATTATGGACAAACTGAAGAAAGAATTCGCATCTAAGTTATTGAAGGTTAAGGCTATCAAATTGCAGCCTAACGATCCTTTCACTTGGGCTTCTGGCTGGAAGTCTCCTTTCTATTGTGATAATCGCAAGACATTGTCTTTCCCTGAACTCCGCAACTATGTGAAGCTCGAGCTCGTACACGCCATCCTGGAGCAGTTCCCAGAGGCTGACGCTGTTGCCGGTGTGGCTACAGGTGCCATCGCACAGGGTGCATTGGTTGCTGACGAGTTGCACTTGCCTTTCGTTTACGTTCGTTCTAAACCAAAGGATCACGGTATGCAGAACCTCATCGAAGGTGAGCTCGACCCTAAGGCTAAGGTTGTTGTTGTAGAAGATTTGATTTCTACCGGTGGCAGCTCACTCAAGGCTGTAGAGGCGCTCCGCAAGAACGGCAACGAGATTGTGGGTATGGTAGCTAGCTACACCTACGGTTTCCCTGTAGCAGAGAAGGCTTTCGCTGATGCTAACGTGAAGTTGGTTACTCTGACTGACTACGAGCACGTAGTGGAAGAGGCTTTGGAGACTGGCTACATCAAGCAGGAAGACGTAGAATTGCTCCACGAGTGGCGCAAGGACCCAGCTAACTGGAAGAAGTAATTTTTGACCCATCAATCAATGAGTACAAGTACATTCGAAAGTAATATCAAACAGATTCCTCACAAGCAGGAATCTGTTTTTAACACTTTGAGCGACCTCAACAACCTGCAGGTGCTCAAGGACCGCTTCGAGCAGGTGAAAGACCAGATTCCTGAGGACAAGAGAAAGGAAATGGAGAAACTCAAGGACCTGAGATTCGACAGCGACAGCATCACTATCAACGCTCCAATGGTGGGCGACCTGAAGATGCGCATCATCGACAGAGATTTTCCTAAAACCATCAAATTCGAGACAGAGAACAGCCCTATCCCATTCAACTTCTGGATTCAGCTGCTCCCTACAGGAGAATTCTCATGCAAGATGAAGCTCACCATCAAGGCTGAGCTCAACATGTTTATCAAGGGTATGGTGAAGAAGCCATTGCAGGAAGGCATCGAGAAGATTGCAGACGCCCTGGCGATGATTCCTTACCAGGATTAAAAATAAAAGAAATTATGGCACATAAACTTTGGGAAAAGAACTTTGAAGTAAACAAGGAAATCGAAAGATTCACCGTAGGCCGCGACCGTGAGCTGGACCTCTATCTCGCCAAGTACGACGTGTTGGGAAGTATGGCGCACATCACCATGCTCGAAAGCATCGGACTCCTGGAGAAGGATGAGCTGACACAGCTCCTCGCAGAATTGAAGAATATCTACGCCATCGCCGACAAGGGCGAGTTCGTTATCGAAGACGGCGTGGAGGATGTTCATTCCCAAGTAGAACTGATGCTCACCCAGAAACTGGGCGACATGGGTAAAAAGATTCATTCGGGAAGATCACGCAACGACCAGGTGCTCGTAGACCTCAAACTCTTCACCCGTCACGAGTTGAAGGAGATTGTGGACGCCGTGAAGATTCTCTTCGACGAGCTGATTCAGAAGAGCAACCAGTACAAGGATGTGCTGATGCCGGGCTACACCCACCTGCAGGTGGCAATGCCTTCATCATTCGGACTCTGGTTTGGTGCTTATGCTGAGGGACTTGCCGACGACATGCTCTTCCTGCAGGCTGCCTATCGCATGACCAACCGCAACCCGTTGGGCAGCGCAGCCGGCTATGGAAGTTCATTTCCACTGAACCGCACCATGACAACGGAGCTTCTCGGTTTCGACAGCATGGACTATAATGTGGTCTATGCCCAGATGGGCAGAGGAAAGATGGAGCGCAACGTGGCTTTTGCCATGGCTACCGTGGCAGGAACTTTGGCTAAGATGGCTTTCGACGCCTGCATGTTCAACTGCCAGAACTTCGGCTTCGTGAAGTTGCCTAAGGAGTGCACCACCGGTTCCAGCATCATGCCTCACAAGAAGAACCCTGACGTATTCGAGCTGATTCGCGCCAAGAGCAACAAGCTCCAGAGCTTGCCTCAGCAGGTGATGCTCATCATGAACAACCTGCCAGTGGGTTACTTCCGCGACCTTCAGATTATCAAGGAAGTATTCCTTCCTGCCTTCGACGAGTTGAAGGACTGCCTGCAGATGGCTGCCTACATCATCAACAAGATGGAGGTGAACGAGCATATTCTCGATGATCCTCGCTACGACCCAATGTTCTCGGTAGAGGAAGTGAACCAGCTTGCTGCCAACGGAATGCCTTTCCGTGACGCCTACAAGAAGGTGGGACTGGAAATAGAAGCTGGCGAATTCAAGCCAAACAAGGACATTCATCATACTCACGAGGGAAGTATCGGCAATCTCTGCAACGACAAGATTCAGGAACTGATGGAGAAAACGCTCTCAGAATTCCACTTCGAACGCATGGAGAATGCAGAAAAGGAACTCTTGAAATAAAAACAGAAAAAGAATTCTGTATGAAGAATAGCAGATTAAACAAGGTACATATATATAATAAGGTGAAGAGCATGGCTGGAATAGCTATGCTCTTACTTTGTTCGTGCGATGCGGAAAACAGCATCAGCACACAATACCTGTGCCAGTTTATCTTCAGAACCCAATATCATCTCGACTGCAGCATTGTTACTGCATTGAGTGGCGCAGGAACTTATACGATGGTTAGCGCCAAAAAGGTAAACGGAGTATGGAACATCTACTCTACCCTGAATGACGGCAAGAATCATACGGAGACCATCATCCTCTCAACTGCCAAGGAAAATTACGCCAACTATAGCCACATGGGCGCTGGAAACAATACAACCGACGCAACAAAAAACGGCTTTATCTTGGGAACAACCAACTTCAACGGTTACGCAGCCTGGGACCGTCAATGCCCTAACTGCATCCTGCAATATGGAGGAACCAACTATCCGCTGGAATGGACAGGCAACCGCCAATCAGTCGTCTGCAACAAATGCAAAAGAGTTTATAACCTGGAAAACGGCACGATAACAAGTGGCGGTCAAGGGAAAAACGACAAAGCACTCATGAGATACAGAGTGGTTTATTCGGGCAACGGAAGCGTGCTGACAGTGGGTAATTAAGAGAAAAATGCTACATTTTAAGCCATAAAACGAAAAAAATGAGGATTCTTCGTCTTAAAAAATGTAAATCTTTTGGTAGAATGAAGAAATAGCATTACCTTTGCACTCGCAACAATGCGGAAATAGCTCAGTTGGTAGAGCACAACCTTGCCAAGGTTGGGGTCGCGGGTCCGAGTCCCGTTTTCCGCTCTAACTCTTAACGTTTACCATGCCGCAATGGTGGAATTGGTAGACACGAGGGACTTAAAATCCCTTGGCCAGTAATGGCTGTGCGGGTTCGAGTCCCGCTCGCGGCACTCCTTAAAGTTTTTCATTATGAAAAAATTTGCTTACATCATATATTTTATTTCAGCTTTAATACTTACCTCATGTGGGGCAAGAAGTGGTTATTTTCAAATTGAAGGCAAATTTCTTCACATGAACCAAGGTGAATTTTATGTTTATAGTCCCGATGGAGGCTTTGAAGGTGTGGATACTATCAGAGTCGAAGGTGGTCGTTTCTCTTTCGAAAAACCATGTAAGGACAACTACACCATCATGATTATATTCCCAAACTTCTCTGAGCAGCCTATCTTTGCTGAATCAGGAAAGTCGGTAGACATCAAAGCAGACGCTTCTCACCTGAAGGAAATGGAAGTAAAGGGCACAAAGACCAACGAACTCATGACCAAGTTCCGTCTGAGCATCCTCAACGACACTCCTCCGCAGGAGAAAAAGCATGCAGAAGATTTCATCAAGGCAAACACGAAATCTGTTGTAAGCCTATACTTGATAAGAAAGTATTTCTTTGCCAATACTTCACCCGACTACGACAAGGCACTTTCTCTCCTTGCACTTCTTGAAAAAGAACAGGGAAAGAACCCTCTATTCGGCAAAATGAAGACATGGGCAACCAATACGAAAAACAGTTGCACAGGAAAACAGCTGCCAACATTTACGGCTTACGACTTGAACGGCAAAATGGTTTCATCTGCCGATTTGAGCAGTGCTCCAGTGGCAGTCATCTATACATGGGCATCATTCAACTATGACAGTCAGGAACTTCAGAGAGAGCTCAAGAGACGTCAGAAGAAAGCCAACGGAAGGCTCAAGCTGATGGGTTTCTGCCTGGACGCCAGCAAATATGACTGCAAGCAGAACATCAAGCGAGATTCCATCACTTCTCCAACCATCTGCAACGGAGAGATGCTGGAAGACAAGACTTTGAACAAGCTGGGACTGAAATCCCTGCCAAATATCATTCTGTTACAGAACGGTAAAATCATTGCCCGAGACATGAAAAAGCAAGAGCTTTACAATAAGCTCGACGAATTGCTCAAGTAAATACATCGAGCCATACATAAACCTTTAAAACCAGTAGCCGTATGTTGGTAAAAGCATATTGTGCAGCAGTTAATGGCTTGGAAGTCACTACTGTAACCGTAGAAGTAAGCCTGAACAAGGGTGTAATGTATCATCTTACCGGCTTGGGAGATGAGGCAGTAAGGGAAAGCCGTGACCGTATTGCGGCAGCCCTACAATACAGTGGCTTCAAATTCCCGATAGCTGACATTACCATCAATCTGGCACCCGCCAATCTCAGAAAGGAAGGAAGCAGCTTTGACCTACCGTTGGCAATAGGCATCATGGGCGCAAACGGGAATATTCCCGAGGAGCATCTGAAAGAATACATGATGGTAGGAGAATTGAGCCTTGACGGTACCTTACAACCCATAAAAGGTGCCCTTCCTATCGCTATCAGAGCCAGAGCCGAACATTTCAAAGGACTTATCGTACCGGAACAGAACGCACGGGAAGCAGCAGTCGTAAACAATCTTGTGGTTTACGGCATGAAAAATCTCTTTGAAGTAATCCAGTTCCTCAGCGACCAGTCCGCACCGGAACCAACCATCGTAGATACGCGAAAGGAATTCTACGAGAACCAGACTCATTGTGACTATGATTACGCAGATGTACGTGGACAGGAAAACGTAAAACGAGCACTG
Organism: uncultured Prevotella sp.; assembly: GCA_934196725.1. Taxonomy (GTDB): domain Bacteria; phylum Bacteroidota; class Bacteroidia; order Bacteroidales; family Bacteroidaceae; genus Prevotella. The sequence continues at coordinate 8,563 of CAKPWR010000005.1, read as the reverse complement.
GAAGTGGCTGCTGCAGGCGGCCATAACCTCATCATGGTAGGACCTCCGGGATCAGGCAAATCCATGATGGCAAAAAGACTGCCATCCATCCTTCCTCCCCTAACCTTATCAGAAAGCCTGGAAACAACCCAGATCCACTCTATTGCAGGAAAACTGGGCAAGAACGTCTCCCTCATTTCCCAACGACCCTTCAGAGCACCTCACCATACGATTTCACAAGTAGCCCTAGTCGGTGGAGGAACCAGTCCTCAGCCGGGCGAAATATCATTGGCACACAATGGCGTGCTCTTCTGCGACGAACTTCCGGAGTTCAACAAAACCACCCTTGAGGTGCTGCGACAACCATTGGAAGATCGCCACATCAACATCAGCAGGGCAAAATATTCCATAGACTACCCATGCTCGTTCATGTTTGTAGCAAGCATGAACCCATGTCCATGCGGCTATTATGGCGACCCTACCCACAGATGCGTCTGCACACCGGGACAAATCCAACGATACATGAATAAAATATCAGGACCACTGCTTGACAGAATAGACATACAGTGCGAAATAAGTCCTGTACCGTTCAAGGACATCTCAAAAGCTGCCCCAGGTGAACCTAGCGCAAATATCAGAGAGAAAGTGATAAAAGCCAGGGAGATTCAAGCCAACAGATTCAAAGGCTTCAAGGGAATCCATTGCAACGCTCAAATGACAGAGCGAATGATTCACCAGTTTGCTGAACCGACAGAGGAAGGAATCAACCTTCTGCGCATGGCTATGGAGAAACTGTCTCTTTCTGCCAGAGCATATAATAGAATTCTGAAAGTGGCAAGAACAATTGCGGATCTGGCTGGTAGTAAAAACGTAGAGCCTCAACATCTTGCTGAAGCCATTGGTTATCGAACACTAGACCGGGGAGACTGGGCAGAAAGAGGACATTTGTAACAAAAACGTTGGATAAAAACGCATTTTCCCGTCTCTTTTAGGCTAAAACACAAAGAAAAAGACACGCAGCAGGTAGTAATATCCGTTGAAAAGGGGTAATAACTGTTATTTTTATGGCAAAAAAGCCCATATTCACCCCTAATTAAAGAGTAAATACCCTATAGATTAACAAAAAAAGTCCTACCTTTGCATCCGTAAACAAGATCATACTATAAAGTAATGGTCAATTATTAACAACAAAAACTTTTAAGATTATGGATTGCATTTTTAAAATCACATCAGCAGTAAAGAAAGTAGGTTTCGTAATCCTGCTTGCAGAGTTAGCAGTTATTGCCTACATGAATTTTTAATCAATTAAAATAAGTATAAGGGAGGTATATAAGTTGCACTAGGAAAATAGCAATATACCTAGCACAAAAAAGCCTTAGCGCACCGTTAAAAGGGTACGTTAAGGCTTTTTTGTTGTATATAACGGACAGATCACAATTCTGTAAGACAAGAACCAACCGGGAAACATTACCTCATCCAATAAATCAAATCACGCAAAGACTGGTGCAATTATCACCCCCGTCGTAGTAAAACCTATTGTTTTTACCCCTCCCTTAAGCAATTTATACCCCGAAAAAACAGTTTTTACCCCTATAGAAAACAAAAAAAGAACTACCTTTGCAATCGAAAAAAGAACCAAGCACACAAGTGTTAGGGGTAAGTCACAAACAACAAAACTATATAGAATATGAATTGCATTTTTAAAATTACAGATTTGATTAAGAAGATTGGTTTCGTTATTCTTATTGCAGAGTTGGCTGTTATCGCCTACATGAATGTAATGTAAGAATATCCTATATCATCATCAACATAAAACAAGAAGGATATTAGGATAACAAAAAACGAAACAGGGTAATAACTCTCTACACAGAGAAAAAAAAAGAAAACAAAAGAAAACAATAACAAATAGAAAATAGTAAATGATAAAAAAAGAAAGGACTCTAGGCATTATTGCTTAGGGTCTTTTTTATTTTTAGAGCAACTACTTATTATTGCACCTTTTTGCCCTATTTCTTCATTTTCCACACAAAATGCCACCTTATTATATGCATAAGTAAGAAAAAGGAGCGTCAATCCTTTCTACTTTCCGACATTTTTTGTAATTTTGCAACCAAATAACAAAAATATATTAGCTAATATGGAACAAAAGAATTTCAAACGTACCACCGTAACCGCAGCATTGCCTTATGCTAACGGTGGTGTGCATATCGGCCACCTGGCAGGTGTTTACGTGCCAGCCGATATCTATGTTCGCTATCTTCGCCTCAAGAAGCAAGACGTTGTTTTCATCGGCGGTAGCGACGAGCATGGTGTACCTGTAACTATCCGTGCCAAGAAAGAAGGCATTACAGTACAGGAGGTTGTTGACCGCTATCATAACCTGATCAAGAAGAGTTTCGAGGATTTCGGAATCTCTTTTGATGTTTACAGCCGTACAACTTCTCCAACTCACAATAAGTTTGCTTCTGATTTCTTCCGCACACTCTACGACAAGGGTGTTTTGGAAGAAAAGGTAGAGGAGCAGTTCTGCGACGAGGTAACAGGCGAATTCCTTACCGACCGTAACATCGTGGGTACTTGCCCTCGCTGCGGTGCAGAAGGTGCTTATGGCGACCAGTGCGAGAAATGTGGTGCTACCCTTTCTCCTGAGGAGCTTATCAACCCAACCAACAAGAACAACCCTGGTCATGGTCTCGTCAAGAAGCCTACCAAGAACTGGTATCTTCCATTGAACAAGTATCAGGATTGGTTGAAGAAGTGGATTCTGGAAGGTCACAAGGAGTGGCGTACCAATGTTTACGGTCAGTGCAAGAGCTGGTTGGATATGGATCTTCAGCCACGTGCGATGACCCGCGACTTGGATTGGGGTATTCCTGTTCCTGTGGAGGGAGCAGACGGCAAGGTGCTCTACGTTTGGTTCGATGCACCTATCGGCTACATCTCAAACACCAAGGAGCTTTGCGATGCTCATCCAGAGAAGTGGGGAACTTGGCAGAAGTGGTGGCAGGATCCTGAGACCCGTCTCGTTCACTTCATCGGCAAGGACAACATCGTGTTCCACTGCATCATCTTCCCTACCATGCTCAAGGCTCACGGCGACTACATCTTGCCAGACAACGTGCCAGCCAACGAGTTCCTGAACCTGGAGGACGACAAGATTTCAACATCCCGCAACTGGGCTGTATGGTTGCACGAGTATCTCGTAGATTTGCCAGGCAAGCAGGATGTATTGCGCTATGTATTGACAGCCAATGCGCCTGAGACCAAGGACAACAACTTTACCTGGAAGGATTTCCAGGAGCGCAACAACTCTGAGTTGGTTGCCGTTTACGGTAACTTCGTAAACCGTGCCCTCCAGCTCACCAAGAAGTATTGGGGCGGCGTAGTTCCTGCCTGTGGTGAATTGCAGGAGGTAGATGAGAAGGCTATCGCTGAGTTCAAGGACGTGAAGGAGAAGGTAGAGCAGTATCTCAACGTATTCAAGTTCCGCGAGGCTCAGAAAGAGGCTATGAACCTGGCTCGTATCGGTAACCGATACATCACAGAGTGTGAGCCTTGGAAGGTTTGGAAGACCGATCCTAAGCGTGTGGAGACCATCCTGAACATCTCCCTGCAGTTGGTTGCCAACCTCGCTATCGCCTTCGAGCCATTCTTGCCATTCTCTTCTGAGAAGCTCCGCAAGATGATCAATATGCCTAACTTCGAGTGGACTCAGCTCGGCAGCACAGATTTGCTCAAGGCTGGTACCCAGCTCGGTGAGCCTGAATTGCTCTTCGAGAAGATTGAGGATGAGGTTATCGAAAGACAGCTCCAGAAGCTCGCTGACACCAAGAAGGCTAACGAGGAGGCTTCTTATCAGGCTGCTCCTATCAAGCCAGAGGTTAGCTTCGATGATTTCGAGAAACTCGATATCCGCGTAGGTCACATTCTGAACTGCGAGAAGGTAAAGAAGTCTAAGAAACTCCTGAAGTTCACCATCGACGATGGTTCTGGCGTAGAGCGCACCATCTGCTCAGGTATCGCAGCCTACTACGAGCCAGAGCAGCTGATTGGCAAGGACGTATTGTTCGTAGCCAACTTTGCTCCTCGCAAGATGATGGGCATCGAGAGCCAGGGTATGATTCTCTCTGCAGTCAACTTCGACGGCACTTTGAATGTTACTTCACTCCTTGGCAAGGTTAAGCCAGGAAGCCAGGTAGGATAATTCAGACGAATGACACGAGTCATCTCGTAGATAAGAAATAAGTAGATAATAAAAGGTGGATGCAAAATCTCTGAACTGAGATTCCTGCATCCACCTTTTGTTTATTGGTTACAGATAAGCTTGTCGCTTATCTATCTTATCTTTCTCATCTAACTTATCTTTCCCATCTATCTTATCTTTCTCATCTAAAGAGTAAAGCGATAACCTACCGTGAAAGTAAAGAAGTTATTCTTTGGACTGTCAAATCCCGAAATATTCAGCATATTTGTCAAACCGATGTTGTATCGTGCATCGAGGATGACATTCATATACTCATACGAAACACCTACCGGAATAGAGATATTCGTACTCTTGGCAACAAGGGTTCCCTCTACTGTCTTCGTATCCTTATAATAGGTAGAACCATCCTTGTCCTTCTCCAAAGAAGTCTCCTCATAAGAGTATTTGGCATCTCCGCAACGGAAACCAGCCTGTATGCCCACCATTGCCACCAACTGACGGGTTACATAGCCCTTGAGCATCAAGGGAACCTGGATGTAATCAATATCAGCATGATGGTTCTTGATACCCCAATATTGCTTCTTATCAGCATTCTCTACAGTTTCATAATCAGCGAAACGGTAGCCCAAGCGAGCATAATAGGCTCCCAAAGACACCCCTACATACTCTGTGGCACGATATTCCACATCAGCACCAGCCATAAAGCCAGCCTGATTTTTCGACTTGATTTCGCCGTCCAAAGCATCGCTGACACGAATCGAATTATTGCTCCAATTAGACAAAGCAACACCAATACGGGGAATCAAAGAGAATTTTCCTACAGGATTCTCCACTTCCTGTGCCATCGCTCCTACGGAAGCGAGCAACAGCATCATCATTATAACTATTTTCTTTTTCATTTCCACAACAGTTTGTATATCATATATAACAAGAAATAAGGGATTATATTGCATCCTACTATCATTTTTCTCCATTAAAAAGCTGTATTTTTTCTTGGAAAGAGGCGAGCTTTACAGCCAGCATTCTTGCCCCTGTATTCGTCAAAAGTGTGATTTTTCACAAAAAAATCGAATAATATGGAGATAAAACGTAATATTCACTTAAACAGAATCATTGCCCGCAAGGGAAATGGCATGATAAAGGTCATAACAGGAATGCGCCGATGTGGCAAATCATACCTTCTCTTTACCTTATTTCATAACCATCTCTTAGAACAAGGAGTAGATGAACAGCATATTATCAAGGTTGATATGGAAGACCGCCGTAATGCTGCTCTAAGAAATCCTGATGCTTTGTTGAACTATATAGATTCAAGGATAAATGCCACTCATGGCATTCCTATATCTTGATTAAAAATATTATCAAAATCTATGAAACTTAGCATCTGCCGGGTAAGGCATATTGCTTAAATACGTAGAACAAATAGATTAAGTAGTCAGAGTTCTACGTTTAACCGGTTCAAACAACCAGTTTCATACAGTTGCCGGCATATGCCGGCAACGTTGCTCCCATATGCCAGCAGCATTGCTGGCAGTTGCCGACAACATTGCTGGCATATAGCAGCAACCCTACAAATCTAATTCCTCAGACCAACAAATACGTTATCTATAAGCATAAGATATGTTTGTTTCAGACTTATAATCTGCAAAGACGAAATAGAATATCTTACTGTGCAGCAGGGTCTAGAATACTTGACATACCACAAAAAAGAAAACGTTTACGGCACTTTTTAGTTAAAAAATTTGGGTATATTGCACATTTTTCGTAATTTTGCGCACGATTTCAACGACTAGAACAAAACAAAGTGGTTTTACACCTTATTATATATATAGAGAATGATATATGTAGGGGATTGTCGTTAGTATAAACAAAAGTATTAAGATAACAATGACTCACAATTTGTTAAAAGGCAAGCGTGGCATCATCTTCGGTGCACTCAATGAGGAATCAATCGCTTGGAAAGTAGCTGTAAAGGCTGCTGAAGAGGGTGCTACTATCGCACTTAGTAATACAGCTATGGCTTTGCGTATGGGTACGCTGGATAAGCTCGCTGAACAGATCAACGCTCCTATCATCGCAGCTGATGCGACTAGCGTAGAAGACTTGGAAAAGGTATTCACAGAGGCTCAGGAGAAACTCGGTGGCAAGATTGACTTCGTGCTCCACTCTGTTGCTATGAGCCCTAATGTTCGTAAGCATCGTACATACGATGACCTCGACTACAATTTCCTGAATAAGACTTTGGATATTTCTGCTATCTCTTTCCACAAGATGTTGCAGGTAGCCAAGAAGTTGGATGCTATCAATGAGTGGGGTTCTGTAGTAGCTCTCACATACGTAGCTTCTCAGCGTACATTCTTCGGCTATAACGATATGGCTGATGCCAAGAGTATGCTCGAGAGCATCGCACGCAGCTTCGGTTACATCTATGGTCGTGAGAAGCACGTCCGCATCAATACCATCTCTCAGAGCCCTACAGCTACAACAGCAGGTAAGGGTATCAAGGACATCGAGAACATGATGGACTTTGCCGACAAGATGTCTCCACTCGGAAACGCTGTGGCTGAGGATTGCGCTAACTACTGCGTGATGATGTTCTCTGACTTCACTCGCAAGGTGACTATGCAGAACCTCTTCCACGATGGTGGTTTCTCATCAATGGGTATGAGCCTACGCGCAATGAACCAGTACGCTAAGGACATGACTCCTTACGAGGATGAGAATGGTAAGGTAATCTACGGATAATCTTAAAAACTCTATTAATATTGAAAAAGGCATGCAGAATCTGCATGCCTTTTTCAATATCTATCTAACCAACTTTCCCATATAGAATCTTGCAACAAGAGGTAAATGATCACTGTATCCTCCTAAATAACGAGGACCAAGATAAGTACGATATGGCTTCTTACCACCATACTTTTCATCATCTTCCAACAAAAAGGGCAAATCGCCTATGCAACAACTCTTGAAATATGAAGTAAGAGATTTACTAAACAAAATTTGGTCAAGACTTCTCCATTCACCATGCCAACGATAAGTAGCCTTAGCACCATTACTCCCTTTAGCTTTAGAAGAAATATTAATAAGATGATGCTGATACAGCCTTCTAAGCGCAGGAGAGTCGTGATAATCATTGAAATCTCCTGCCACAACAATTTTGGCACTATCATTGATTGCATAGATAGAATCAACGGCAGCTGCCAGCTGACTGGCTACCTGCATACGATAAGGTCTGGATTCCAATTCGCCACCTCTACGACTCGGGGCATGAACTACAAATATATGTAAAGTATCATCACTCATGATCCGGCCGGAAGCATATAATATATCTCTCGTAGGACGCGAATTGGGTAATCGCTTGATACGAATAGACCAGGAATGAATCAAAGCAAAAGAAAAGGGCTGATACATGAGTGCAACATCAATGCCACGCTCATCAGGAGAATTCGTCATCACATACTCATAACCTGCCGTACGAAGAGCAGAGCGCTTGGTCAAATCAAACAGTACGCTATCATTTTCTACCTCACAAAGAGCAACGAAATCCGGAAGTTTCCAATTTTTGCCAGAATCAGTCATTGAGTTGGCAACATGAGTTGCCATTTCTCCATTATTGCTTATATGCTTGACTGAGTAATCTTCATAGCCCAAAGCAACTATCGTTTGAGACAGATGATTCAGTTTACGCCAATAGCGGACGGGAGTCCAATGATAGTTGCTTTCAGGAAGAAACTCAACATCATTTTTAAGCGAATCATGACTCGTATTGAAGAGATTTTCGCAGTTTAACTCAACAAAAGTGAGGAAACTTGATAACAACAATGATAAAAACATAGTTAATAATTTTGTCGTGTCAATGATTTGATGTATCTTTGCAGTCAAATTGCAAAACGCAGGAATATCTGACTGTTTTTGCAAGGGAAGGTCCCATAGTTTAATGGATAGAACGGAGGTTTCCTAAACCTTTGATCCGAGTTCGATTCTCGGTGGGACCACTTCTTCTACTACAAACCTTATTTACCGGAATCATCTGGTAAAAACCATAAAAGGTCGCTCCTGAAAATCAGGAAGCGACCTTTTGTTATTTATAGCATTTGTCGTTATCTATTTCCATCCAGTTTTCACCAGATGGAAATAAGATAAAACAACTTTTTACTTAACTTCTGCAACAGCAACCTCCTCAGCTGACTCCTCCTTGATCTTGCGACCAAGAACGATGTAAGCCATAGGAGAAGCGATGAAGATAGATGACAACGTACCGAATACAACACCCAGGATCATTGCGAATGAGAAGCTGCGGATACTGTCACCACCGAGGATGAAGATACAGAGCAACACGAGCAATGTAGATGTAGATGTATTGATGGTACGAGCCAATGT